>DHAI01000018.1:16281-33535 GCA_002397355.1 Ruminococcaceae bacterium UBA4958
TCCCAAAGTCCGTAGAAATTGAAAGTGACAGCTCCGGATAGCCTGGTAGATGATTCAGCGATATCCGGAGCATTTCTATGCTTTCGAAATACCTCGGAGTTTGGGACAAGCTCAACGAAAAGGCGGAGAACCGTTGATTCGCTCATGGCTTTTGTGGTACAATTCAACAAGCATATTGTGGCATAATGGGCATGTCTATGGCACGATAACGGCAGCATCAAGGGAGGCATTGCAAACTGTAAACACATTTTGATGGCGGTTTTTCCCGGTGGATTTGCAGGAAACCAGCTTGAAGCGGCACCGCGTGAGCTCCCGCAGGATGCGGACGTCCTGGAAGGGGATAAAACCGCCGGGAACAATCCCGATTCGAGGGGCTACGCCCATTTTCATTACTGTTTGTGCCTTGAGCACAGCGAAAGGAATGAGTCTTATTATGCATATGCTCCATCACATTTCTTTCGGCGTTTTAGATCTTGACAAAGCAGCAGATTTCTATGACGCCGTTTTGGGTTGCCTTGGTTTCGTGAGGGTATGGACGGACGCGACCGCAGTAGGGTATGGTGTGGAAGGCGAGGGGGATAAATTTGCAATCATGCTGGTTAAGGGTACTCTGGCCATACCGCAAGAGGGATTCCATTTGGCTTTTTCAGCAGAATCCCGCGAGCAGGTCGACCTATTCTATGCTGCCGCTTTAAAGCATGGTGGAGTTGGGGAGTTGCCGCCAGCGCTGCATCCCGAATACGGACCATCTTACTATGCGGCTTATGTAACGGACCCGGAAGGTTACTATATTGAAGCTGTTATCAATACAGAAATATAAGAGGTTTCGGCAGTTTGCGTCTCAGCGGCCCGGAGCGCCGGCCGGACGCATGAACAGGACAGCATGGCCATGGCGATCATGCTGCCGGGGGGAAAGCATGCTCCGAAAGGGATCCGGTTCGTAATCATCCGTTCGCTCAATATAAAAAGCACAGCCTCCCGCCAGCCGGCAGGAGGCCTTTTTGCGTCCGTCTTGACCGGGCCGGTAAAGCCTGCTATGATAAACCCCAGAGAAAAGCGCGGTTTCCGCGCGGCGGAGGGAAAAGAATGATCGCTGAAATCGACTGGCACGCGCAGGGGCTAATCCCGGAATTGCTCTATTTTAAAAACAAAAACGACTTCACAGGCAGCGTGAACAACCCGGGCAGGCGGGAATTCCGCTACCGGCTCTCCCCCGCCGCCGAAAAGCCGGAAAACGGAACCGAAAAGCTCCTGATCCGGGCCGAAGTCTGGTTTGGTCCATTCTGCTACGAAAAAAGCGAAATGGAAGCCTCCGCCGATTTCCCGATGGACGAAAGCGGACGGAACGCCGCGGTCGACTGGGTTGCGGGGGAATACGCCGCGATGATACCGGACGCGGAGGCCTGAAAAGGCGGCCTCCAACCGAAACGCCCCGGCAAAGCCGGGGCGTTTCACACAACGGCAAAGGCCGGGCGGGCGCTTCCCAAAGCGCCCGCCCGGCCTTTCGCCTAAAACGGATCGGAACGATTAGTACATGCCTTCCGCACCGGCCGGAGCTGCGGGAGCCGCCGGCGGATTGGGTTCTTTCTTGTCAGCCACGAGAGACTCCGTGGTGAGGGCCATCGCGGCGACGGAAGCGGCGTTCTGCAGGGCGGAGCGGGCCACCTTCGTCGGGTCGACGACGCCGGACTCGATCATGTCGCCATAGGTGTCCGTAGCGAAGTTGTAGCCGTAGCCGGTCTTTCCGGACGTCTTGATGGCGTTGATGATGATGGAACCTTCCAAGCCGGCGTTTGTGGCAATCTGACGCAGCGGTTCTTCCAGAGCGCGGCGGACGATCTTCGCGCCGGTACGCTCGTCACCCTCGGTGCTCTTCACCAGTTCCTCAACTGCGGGGATGGTGTTGATCAGAGCCACGCCGCCGCCGGCGATGATGCCTTCCTCCACCGCGGCCTTCGTCGCGGCGAGAGCATCCTCCACGCGCATCTTCTTTTCCTTCATTTCGGTTTCGGTCGCGGCACCGACCTTGATGACCGCAACGCCGCCGGAGAGCTTCGCGAGGCGCTCCTGCAGCTTCTCCTTGTCGAAGTCGGAGGTCGTCTTTTCAATCTGGGCGCGGATCTGGGCGACGCGGTCCTTGATGTGCTTCTTGTCGCCGAAGCCGTCCACGATGATGGTGTTCTCCTTGTCGACCTTCACCTGGCGGGCATGGCCGAGCTGGTCCATCGTAGCGTCCTTCAGCTCGAGGCCGAGCTCGGAGGAAATGACCTGGCCGCCGGTAAGGATGGCGATATCCTGCAGCATTTCCTTGCGCCTGTCGCCGAAGCCGGGCGCCTTGACGCCCACGCAGGTAAAGGTTCCGCGCAGCTTGTTCAGGATGAGGGTGCTGAGTGCTTCGCCTTCGATGTCCTCGGCGATGATGACGAGCTTCTTGCCGGACTGCACGATCTTTTCCAGAAGGGGCAGGATCTCCTGCACGTTGGAAATCTTCTTGTCGGTGATGAGGAGGTAGGCGTCGTCGATGTCGGCCTCCATCTTCTCGGTATCCGTGACCATATAGGGAGAAACATAGCCGCGGTCGAACATCATGCCTTCCACGACTTCGGAGTAAGTCTCCGCCGTCTTGGACTCCTCCACGGTGATCACGCCGTCGGCCGTGACCTTGGACATCGCCTCTGCGATCAGCTTGCCGATGGATTCGTCGGAAGCGGAGATCGACGCGACGCGGGCAATGTCGTCCGGGCCGGAAACCTTTTTGGAGTTCTTTTTCAAACCTTCCACAGCCTTGTTGACGGCGTCCTTGATGCCGTTCTTCAAAGCCATCGGGTTCGCTCCGGCCGCGACGTTCTTCATGCCTTCGCGGATCAGGGCCTGCGCGAGCAGCGTGGCGGTCGTGGTGCCGTCGCCGGCGACGTCGTTCGTCTTCGTGGCGACTTCCTTGACAAGCTGCGCGCCCATGTTTTCGAACGGGTTGTCCAGTTCGATCTCCTTCGCGATGGTCACGCCGTCGTTCGTGATGAGCGGAGCGCCGTACTTCTTGTCGAGCACGACATTGCGGCCTTTCGGGCCGAGGGTGATCTTCACCGTGTCGGCGAGCTTGTTGACGCCGTCCAGAAGAGCTTTTCTGGCCTCTTCGCCGTATACAATCTCTTTTGCCATATTCTGAATGCCTCCAAAAAATTATTTATTTGAATGGGAAATGTTATTCCACAACAGCGAGGATGTCGCTCTGGCGAACGATCGTATAGTCTTTGCCGTCAAGCTTCACTTCCGTGCCGGAATATTTGCTGGTGATCACGCGGTCGCCCTTCTTGACGTACATCTTGACTTCCTTGCCGTCCACCATGCCGCCCGGGCCGGCTTCGATCACGTCGGCGACCTGCGGTTTCTCCTTCGCGGAACCGGCGAGAATGATGCCGCCCTTCGTGGTTTCTTCCGCTTCTTCCATTTTAATCAGGACTCTGTCCAATAACGGTTTGATTGTCATAGTATATCCTCCTTGCCAATATTGTTTGGTTAGCACTCAGTCTTGCTGAGTGCTAAGCTTATTTTATCTGCTTCCCATCAAAAAATCAAGGGCTTTTGCCAGAAAAAAAGCGATTTCACAAATATTTAACAAATATCCTGCCCCTGCGCCTCGCGGGCGGCCTCATGGAAGAACATGTAATACTGGCAGCGGATCATTCCGTTGTAGAGCTTCCTCCTGTGCGCGGCCTTCCGGCCGAAGCAGGCCTCGAACATCTCGTCGGGGGTGATGACGGCATAGCTCCAGCCGCGCCGCGGCTGGAAGACGCGGCCCATCGTGCGGTAAAGCCCTTCGGCGGAGCGCAGGTCGAGCAGACGCTCGCCGTAGGGCGGGTTGCAGATGACGCAGCCGTACTCCCCCTCCGCGCGGAAATCGGCGACGTCGCGCACCTCGGCGCGGACACAGTCGGAAACGCCCGCCTTGGCGGCGTTTTCCGCCGTGAGGGAAACGGCGGCCGGATCGATGTCATACCCGTGCGCGGAAAACGCGGCGTCGCGCATCTCCAGCGACCGGGCGCGTTCGCGCTCGCGCTTCCAGACCGATTTTTCGGGCGCGTCCCAGTTCTCGGCGGCGAACCCGCGGCTTCTTCCCGGCGCGATATTCCGGGCCAGCAGGGCGGCCTCGATCGGGATCGTGCCGGAGCCGCAGAGCGGGTCGATGAAGTTCGCGTCGTGCCGGACGCGCGAAAAGTAGGCCATCGCGGCGGCCAGCGTCTCGCGGATCGGCGCCTCCGCGGCGTTCGCGCGGTATCCCCGCTTGTGCAGGCCCACGCCGCTCGTGTCGATCATCAGGCTCGCGCTGTCTTTCAGGAGCAGGAACTGGATCTGCCGCGGGGCGCCCGTCTCCTCGAACCACGCGACGGAATATTTGGCGCGCAGCCGCTCCACGACCGCTTTCTTGACGATCGCCTGGCAATCCGGCACGCTGGCAAGCTGCGAATCCAGGCAGGAGCCCTTCACGGGGAAGGCGTCCTTTCTGCCGATCCAGCGCTCCCACGGGAGCCCGCGCACGCCCTGAAAAAGCTCCTCGAAGCTGTGCGCCGGGAAAACGCCCATCAGGATCTGGACGCGCTCGCCGTACCGGCTGCAGAGGTTGGCGCGGGCGATCATCTCCGCCGAGCCGTCGAACGCAACGCGGCCGTTTTGAGGCGAGACATGCCCCGCCCCCATCCGGCGCAGCTCGTCCCCCAACGGACCTTCCAAACCAAACAGGCATGGGCATACCAACTGAAAATCACTCATGAAAAAATAGCCTTCTCGCTTTCTCCGCCTCTGAAAAAAGGCGGTTCATATCCAAATCCGGGGATGGGAGGCTCCGGGCGTCCCCCGTCTATCCCCGAAGAGCCTCGCTTCCGTCGGGGGCTCGAAACGTTTTTTGCCAAAAAGGACGGGGGCTGCGCAGCACACAGTCCCCGTCTGCGACCGCCGAATCCGGGCGCGTTTATTCGCCGTCCGGCTCCAGCAGTCCGAACCCGCCGTCTTTCCGGCGGTAAACGACATTGATCTCTCCGGTTTCAACATTCCGGAACAGGAAGAACTGATGGTCCAACAGGTCCATCTGAAGGATCGCTTCTTCCGGGCTCATCGGCTGGATCACAAAGCGCTTCGTGCGGACGGGCGCATACCGGGTTTGCTCGTCCGGCTCCTCGCCCTCCCGTTCCGCCGGCTCCAGCGCGCCGGCAACGTCGCCGCGCAGCCGCTTGGACAAACGCTTTTTGTTCCTACGGATCTGGTTGCCGAGCGCGCGGATCGCGTCGTCCAGCGCCGTATTCATCGCGTCCGACGTGGACTCGGCCCGGTAAAGCATCCCGCGCGAACGGATCGTGATCTCAACAGTCTGGCGGTTCCGCTCCAAAGTGACGACGACCTTCGCTTCCGCGTCCTCGTCGAAGATCCTGTCAAAGCGGGAAAGCTTCTTTTTTACAAGCTCCTTGAAGTTGTCTCTCAGATTGACTTTGCGCCCGATGATGGTAACCTTCATACTGCCAGCTCCTTTACCAAAACCTGTGGCTTGATTCCGGCTCCATCATATCACAATTATTGTTTCCAATAAACAGATAAATTATGAAAATCACGAAATAACGGCGGATTTGTGCCTGGTGACGTGGCACCCCATATTCACGGCGAGAGGAAGGCCGGCAATGTGGGTGGGGCGCCGCTCGATATTCACGGCGAGCGCCGTGGTGGAGCCGCCGAATCCCTGCGGCCCCACGCCCAGCGCGTTGACGGCCGCCAGCATACGCTCTTCCAGCGCCGCGTAAAACGGGTCTTCGTTCCGCTGCGAAACCGGCCTGCAGAGGGCCTCCTTCGCAAGCAGGGCGCACTGCTCGAAATCTCCGCCGACGCCGACGCCGACGACGACGGGCGGGCACGGCCTCCCGCCGGCGAGCCGCACCGTCTCGGCCACAAAAGCGACGAGGTCGTCCACCGAAGCGGCGGGCGTAAACATCTTCAGCCGGCTCATGTTTTCGCTGCCGAAACCCTTCGGCGCAACGGTCAGGCGGAGCTGCCCGCCGGGCACCAGGCGCGTATGCAGCACGGCGGGGGTGTTGTCTCCCGTATTGCCCCGGCGGATCGGGTCCGCGGCGACGGAGCAGCGGAGCAGGCCGTCCCGGTAGCCGCGGCGGACGCCCTCGTTCACCGCGTCCTCGAACGCGCCGCCGGTGATGTGCACGTCCTGCCCTACTTCCGCGAAAACGACCGCCATGCCGGTATCCTGGCAGACCGGAAGACTCATCTCCCGCGCGGCGTCCATGTTTTTGCCCAGCTCCCGGAGAATGGACCTGCCCAGCGGCGAAGCCTCCGTCCCGGCGGCGGAGCGGATGCGGCGCTCCAGGTCTTCCGGCAGGACGCGGTTTGCCTCCACGCAGAGGCGCGCAACCGTCCGGGCAATCTGTTCCACAGTGATTTCCTTCATGCTGGCGACCTGCCTTTCCGGCCTCAGCCGATCCGCTTGACCGCTATTTTTCCGCCGGCGATCACGATTTCCGGCCTCGCGTTCAGGGAAAGCGGATCGCTGCGGAAGACGGCGAGATCCGCGTCCTTTCCCTTCTCGATGGACCCGATCCGGCTGTCGACGCCGCAGATCCTCGCCGGATTGATCGTGATGGCCTTCAGGGCTTCCCCATGGTCCATGCCCTCCCGCACGGCAAGCGCGGCGCAGAGCGGCAGGTACTGCAGCGGGATGACCGGGTGGTCGGTGATGATGGCCGTGAGAATGCCGTGCGAGGAGAGAACGCCCGGGCAGGCGGGCGTCTGGTTCTTCAGCTCCGGCTTGCATCGGTCGGTAAAGAACGGCCCGCTGAGGACGCGGACATGTTCCGCTTTGAGCTTGTCCGCGATCAGATGGCCCTCCGTCCCGTGGACAATGACGAAGTTCAGGTGGAATTCCTTCCCGATGCGGATCGCGGTGAAAATATCGTCCGCGCGGTGGGCATGGAAATGGACTTCCACCTCGCCGCGGAGCGCCGGGAGAAGCGCCTCGCATTTCATGTCGTATTCCGGCGGATCGGCGTCCGGGTCCGCCTGGGCCCTCTCCATGTCCTGACGGTAGCGCTTCGCCTTGAAAAGCGCCTCGCGGATCAGCGCGGCGGTTGCCATGCGCGTAGACGGCGTCTCGTTCCTGCCGTGGTAAACGTTTTTCGGGTTTTCCCCCAGCGCCATTTTGACGGCGACCGGCGCCTTGACGATCATATCGTCCACGCAGCTCCCGTAGGTCTTGATAGCCGCGAGCTGGCCGCCGATGGGGTTGGCGCTTCCCGGGCCGGTGACGACGGATGTGACGCCGGCCGCCAGCGCCTCCGAGAAACAGCGGTCCATGGGGTTGATTGCGTCGATGGCGCGGAGCTGCGGCATGAGGGGATTGGTCTCCTCGTTGCCGTCGTCCCCTTCGAACGTCAGAGCGTCCTCCCACATGCCGAGGTGTGTGTGCGCATCGAAGAAACCGGGGTAAACGTCCGCCCCGCGCAGGTCCAGCACCGTTTCGTTCTGCTCCGGCACGAAGCTCCCCGCGCCCACGGAGTCTATCTTTTCCCCGCGGACGCGCACGGAACCGTTCTCGATGGTCTGCTCCGCCATGGTATGGATTCTCGCGTGAATCAAAAGCATTTCAGATCCTCCTGGTTTTCACAAAAAAAGCGGAGTAGCTTCACTCCGCAGGAATCTTGTTAAGGAAGGGCGATGTAGTGAAAGAGCCTATTTAGGCTGGTTGGAACCGGAGCCGCGTTTGGAAAACCCGCCGCGTTTCGCCTCCATGCAGCGCTTCAAGTCGGACATTTTCTCGTCGCTTGTCTGCTTGAATCTCGTCATCATATCCTCAAAGGACGCCGGCTCATTGCGCTTTCCGGGCTGCCACTCGAAATTCCCCGGCCTTCCGGCGCTGTGGTAAGGGACCGGGTGCGCGGAGCGCAGGGGACGCACGGGGTGCGGAGCCTCCACCCGCTTCATGGAGAGGCTTACCCGGCCTTCCTGCGTAATATTGAGGACTTTGACCTTAACCGTCTGGCCCTCCTTCACGTAATCGCGGATCTCTTTTACAAAGGTAGGAGCGACCTCGGAAATGTGGACCATACCCGTTTTCCCCCCGGGGAGCTCCACAAACGCCCCGAAGTTCGTAATGCCCGTTACTTTCCCCTCGACAATTGATCCAACCTCAAGCTGCATAAATCAGTCTTTTCCTCCTCAAATCACATTTCACTTTCCGGCTATATTCACATAAACGCGTTCGCCGGGCTTGGAATAATCCAGGCCCTCGCGCGCGGCTTTCTCAATATAGTTGCCGCTGCCGGCCTCTCCGCTCTGCAAGGCGCTTTTCAGGTCGTCGTTCTGGATTTCCTGGATCTGAATCTGCTGCTCCATGGCGGCGAGCTGCTGCTTTTTTTCGCGGATCGACGTCTGCTGCTGGATCAGCAGGACGAGGGTGTAAACGGAAAAGACGAAAATGGCGAGGCGAAGCAGGACGCTTTTTCTGGATTTTTTTCCTTCGATCAATCTCATACGGCTTTCCGCCTTCTTTCCTGCCGGTTCGCCGTGGCCGCTTGCCATTATCATGATTATACACTACCGCGCGGTGGTGTTTCAAGCTTTTTTTCCGCTTTTGAATCCGTTTCCGCATAAAATTGGCAAAACGGCGCATCCGTTTCCCGAGTTTTGCCGCGCCCAGGCGCAGCTTCCTTCCAACCGGATCGAAAACCCTCCGGTACAGGAAAGAAAAGATTTTGTGAAAAACATAAACCGAAGCGCGGCCGACCGTCCCCCGCCACAGGAACCAGCCCAGCGCCTCCCCCAAAAAGAGGAAAAAGCGCAGCTCGCCGAACGAGACGCTCAGATCCGCAAGGAAGCTGATGCAGGCGGCGAGCGCCATATAGATAAAATCCTGAAGGAAGACGGCCCTGCGCCCAGAGCGGAACATCTCCCGCCAGACAAGCAGAAAATCGTAAATCACGCTGAGCAGCACGCCGAGCACGAAGAACACGAGAAAACCGAAGCTCTGGGCCGAGAGGCTGCTGATCACGCCGCCTCACTCCCTCATTTGAAAAGCCTGGAAAACGCCCCGCCCCCGGAGGAACGGTTTTCCGTGTACGCCACCGAAGTGATCTCCCCGTCCAGCGTGAGGTCCCCGGTTTCCAGGTTCAGCTTGTCGATGTGCAGGTTGGAGCCGCGAACGGTCAGGTTGCCGAGGTCCGTCGAAGCGACGACCGCCTCCCCGTTAAAGCCCTCCACATTGGAAACGCCCGTGGCGGTAAGGGTTTTCCGGTTCTCGATGATCAGGCTGTGCGGCATTTTCGCGCTCTTCTGGTCCGCTTTCGGCTGTTCCTGCTTCCGTTCGCTCATGGATGATCCTCCTCCCGCATTCTTCCTGCATCATTTCTATGCGGGCAACGGGGGACATATACTCACAACTGCAAGGCCGGAAGCGACTTTTCCCCCGGATCTCAGGCCGAAGGCCCGTCTTCGGAAAGGATCTCGTAAAGCGAGGAAGCGCCGGCCTTGGTGGCGTATTCGTCCACCCCCAGCACCTTCGCGCTGACGCGGCGCGCCCCGAGGGAAATCGAGATCACGTCGCCGGGCTTCACTTCATACGATGCGCGCGCGGGGCGGCCGTTCACCGCAACCCGGCCGGAATCGCAGGCCTCGTTGGCTATGGTGCGTCGCTTCATCAGACGCGAAACTTTCAGGTACTTGTCCAGTCTCATTTGTTACGGAATCCTTTCTCCATCCGGCGGGAAAACCGGCCGATCCCAGTCACGGCCGAAACGGGAAACAATCAGCGGGGCCGCGGCAAAGCACACCTCGCCGCGGCCCACAAGGAAGGGAAACTTTCGCCGATCTACTTGGAAGCCGCGGCATCCTTGAACACTTTCCCGGCTTTAAAGGCGGGAACGCGGGACGCGGGAATCGTAATGGGGGTATTCGTTCTCGGGTCGCGTCCCTGGCGCGCGCTGCGGCTGTGGAGCTCAAAGGTCCCAAAGCCGACGATCTGCACTCTTTCGTCTTTCGCCACGGATTCGACGATCGTGTCGAACAGGGCATTGACGGCCTTGTCGGCGTCCTTCTTGGATATTTCGGCCTTATCGGCCACGGCGGAAATCAGCTCGGTCTTATTCATATTTTTTATACCTCCGATTTTTTATTATTCACCAGCAAACGCTGAGAATTTCAAAAGATCCGGTTCCCAGGGAACTGTTTTCAAAATCCGGAAAGATCTTTCAAAGTTCCCGGAAAGCGTCTGTCCGGACGCCGGCGGTGCCTTCCGCGGCAGAGGAAACGGGCTTTCCGGAATACCCGGCCGCCCTTTTCCGCGCATGGACCGCCGGAAAAGCGCAACATCTCCCTGAAAAAACGGAATACACATCGGAAACGGCCGCGCTCCAGCAGTGATTCTCAGTGCATTTCACGTGAGCGGAGAGTTCTCGCCTCATGCAAGGAAGTTTGCGGGAATCCACACATCCATAGCTTTCCTTCCGCTCACGGCCGCAATACGCAGAAGCACTGAAATCCAGGAAGTGGAATACCGCCATTATTCTACCTTATCCAATTGTGTTTTTCAAGTATTTTCAGGATTTTTTGTCCCTTCGGGAGCATGGATATGTCGTTCTTGTTCAGCGCGTGGAACCACAGGATGCATATTCCATACAGGACGACTGCAATCAGCATGGCGGCGCAGACCGCAATCTTCGGGGAGATAAAGGAAATCGCGGCGCGATAGAGCAGCCACGAGGCGCCGATGGAAAGGACCGCGGCCAGGAACGGCTTGAACAGGATCGCAAAATAGTTCAGGCGGACCTTCGTCACGCGCCGGAGAAGATAAAGCGCCATCACGCAGGTGAGAAGATAGCACACCAGCGTGCCGGTTCCGGCCCCAAGCACATTGATCTGCGGAATGCCGACGAGGATATAGTTCAGGACGATCTTGATCGCGAGGCCGACGGCGACGAGCTTGACGGGGATGTCCAGGCGGCCGACCGCCTGAAGCATGCTGTCCACCGGGGTTTCCGTCGCGGCGAACGTGGACGCAACGCCCAGAAGCATGAGGATGTGGCCGATGATGTACGGCGCCTGGTCGGCGCTCGGGTAAATCAGCGAAGCGATCGGCATGGCGAAAACGGAGAGCCCGATGCCGCTCGGGATGGTAATCAGCGTAACGGTGCGCAGCACGGATTCCATGCTGCGGCGGATGCGCACTTTGTCACCGCTCGTCCACGCCTCCGTCACATTCGGCAGGGCGCTGACGCCGAACGCCTGCGTAAAGGCCGGCACAAGCAGGAAAAGGCTCGACGCGCTGCCGAAGCAACCCCACAGGAACGAGGCAAGGTTCGAAGAGGTAAGAAATTCCTTCGGGATGATGTTCTCATACATCTTCATCAGCGCGGAGGCGTCCGTGGAAAGCAGATCGCCGATCCGTCTCTGCAGAAGGGTGCTGTCCACAAGGGAGGAAAGGTTGATGACGAGGGAGCCGAGGGCGACGGGGATCGCCGTGTGAAAGAGCTTGGAAGCCGTTTTGCCCATCGAAAGCGGCCGGGGCGCGCCCGCAAGCATCTCGCGGGTGATGCCGTCGCCGTTGCGCTTGTGGTAGACAAGCAGAAACAGGAATCCGAAAAATCCGCCCAGCGTCACGCCGAAAATCGCGCCGGCGGCGGCATAGGGCAGCGTGGCGATCTTCGCGTATTTCTCATTTGCAACCTGGACGCCGTAAACCGTCCCGCTTGCCGCAAATTCCTTCAGGCCGGAATTGACGATCACGATGGCCGCGGTCAGGCCGAAAACCAGCTTGCAGAACGACTCGACGACCTCGGAAATCGCCGTGGGGGTCATGTTCCGCAGGCCCTCGTAATACCCGCGGTAAATGGACATCATGCTGGCGAAGAACGCCGCGGGCGCGATGGCGTAGATCGCCGGCATGGTGCTTTGCACGCTGACGTGCATCACATTCTGGACATACGGGCGGGCGCAGAGCAGCATAAAGCCGGTGGACAGAAAGCCGAGAATGAGGAAAATGCGGATCGAGGCCCTGTGGATCTGCCGGATATCGCGGTAGCGGCCGCGGTAGTAGTTTTCGGAGACAAGGCGGGAAATCGCAATCGGGAAGCCCGCCGTCGCTATGCTGAACATGGGCGTGTAAAGCGTATACGCCGTGCCAAAGTAGCCGGTGCCAAGAGAGGTAATCACCCAGGAAAGAGGTATCTTATAGATAAAGCCGAGCACTTTTTCGATCGCGATCGCAACGACGAGGATCAGTGCCCCATGCAGAAAGCTCTGGCGCTGCATTCTGCGCCCTTTTCTCCGTTCCATCGCAGCACTCCTATCACCCAGTGTGTCGGTTCCCGGCAGGGCCGCGGGATTCGCCGCGCGGCCCTGCCGGGAAACAGGGCTTGCAAAAGAAAAGGAGAGAGGGTTCTCTCTCCTTTTCCAGATCGGTTTCCGACTGAAATCACTCGTCGTCCGGCTTGCAGCAGGATTCCCCGCCGGCAGGCTCCTCTTTCGCGGCGGGAGCCACGGGAGGCTTCTCCTCGGAAAGCTTGTGGCCGCACTTCGTGCAGAACGCCGCGTCCTGGGGGTTTTCCTGCCCGCAGTAGCCGCAGACGACCTTCGCATGGGCGGCGGCGAGCTGCGCGTTCACAGCTTCCAGCTGCTCCAGCAGGTCGCTGATGTCAGCGGAAGCGGACTCGATCGCGGCCGACGGATCGATCCCGCTCTTATGGGCGGAGTAGACGTCGCGGCCGAGCGCCTGAAATCTCTGGGAGATCTCGCCGTTCAGGTCGGCAGCGCTGAGTCGAAGCTTGGAAAGATCAACCAGTTCGCTGGCTTTTCTTCCGACCGCGTTGGCGGCGGACTTCGCGTTGACTAACACATCGTCGAACATTCCCATAACGACACGCTCCTTTACATGATTATACTTCATCAGGCAGTCAATAATAACCGGATTATAGCATGAAAGGCGAAAAATAGCAACTCATTCCGCTCCGCCGCCGATAAATTCCCGGATCATGGACGTCCCCGGAACCAGCGCGCGGTCGATCGGCTCAATGCCGGCAAGGCCTTCCGCAAGGCGCCGCGCCTCCGCCCTGTTCGGGCTGTCCGCCGGAACGGTGCGCAGCAGCCCGATCGCCTGGTCCCGCAGCACGCAGAGCTCATACGCGTGAAAGGAATTGACCGTCACGTCGGCGTCCTTTCGGAAGGGCTTGATATACCTGCGCTCGCCCCGCATGACGTTCGGCCACATGGAAAGCGTGGTGTCCGGGCCGGTCTGGCGGAAGTTGAAATCGCGCACGATGCGGCGGACCAGGCGGATCTCGTCCGGGCTGAGCAGCACGCCGCGGCGGTCCACCACCCCCTGCTTCACGCTGATATAGACGCGCTTCCGGCGCACGTCCGGCAGCGAGTCGACCAGCTCCGGATTCAGCGCGTGGATGCCCTCCACCACGGCGACCTCCCGGTCCTGCAGAACAACCCGCCTGCGGTGGGGGTAGCGCACGTGCCGCTCAAAATCGAAGACCGGCATCTCGCAGCGCCCCTGCTCCGCCAGGCCGCACAGGCAGCGGCGAATTTCCTCCGCGTCGAGCGCCTCGAGGCACTCGTAGTCGTGCTTCCCGTCCGGAAGCAGCGGCGCCAGCCCTTCGCCCAGATAAAAATCGTCCAGCGAGATGCTCTCGCTCCCGACGCCGAGCGATCTGAGCGCTTTTTCCAGCAGGTGCGCCGTGGTGGTCTTCCCGCTGCTGGAAGGGCCCGCCAGCATGACGAGGCGGCACAGCGGCTCTTCCCCCGCGATCCGGCGCGCGATGGCCCTGATGTCGTCGTGGTAGCCTTCCTCCGAGCGGCGGATGAAATTTTCCGGATCTTCCCGCGCCGCGCGGTTGATTTCCTCCGCGCTGTTGCGGTAGGCGGTATACTCAGCCGCCGGCTGTTCCATAAAATTCCGTCACCCGATCTTTCCGATTCATCATTTCCGCAAAGCGGCTAATATATTCATATGGATACTTGAAGTTGAAAATTCGCTCGATCCGGTCCGAGCCCGGGTCGCGGAGCTTCGTCACGGCGCCGGCCCCGCATGCGAGGATGGACTGGCACTCCTCCATGATGAAGACGTTGTAAAGGTTTTCGAAGCCGGGCTTCGCCCAGCCGGTGTTCTCCTGATTGCCGAGCATCCGGCTCTGGCGGTAAAGGTAATACGGCCGGTAGCCGCGCTCCTGCAGCGCGCCGTCGGCGAAGGCGATCATCTCCCCCGCCGCTTCCGCGCCCTGCGGCCCGGGCGAGCCCCCCTCGCGGTTCAGGCGCGCGGCGCGCTTGAGCGCAAGCGTGTGGACCGTGATGCTTTCCGGCGACAGGGCCGTCACCCCGGCGATGGTGTTCCGGAAGCTCTCCGGCGTGTCCTTCGGCAGCCCCGCGATCAGGTCCATATTGATGTTGCCGAAGCCGTGGCGGCGCGCAAGCGCAAAGGCGGAAAGCGTCTGCGCGGTCGTGTGCCTGCGGCCGATCTCCCGCAGGACGTCGTCGTTGAGCGTCTGCGGGTTGATGCTGATGCGCGTGACGCCGCCCACCCGCATGGCCGCGAGCTTCGCGATGGTCACAGTGTCCGGCCGGCCCGCCTCCACGGTGAATTCGCGGCAGAAAGTAAAATCGAAGCTCTGCCGGACCGTGCGGATGACCTCCGCGAGCTGATCCGCGGAGAGCACCGTCGGCGTGCCGCCGCCGAAGTAGACGGACTGGAGCTTCAGGCCCAGGCCGCCGGTGATCTCGCCCGTGCGGCGGATCTCGCGGCAGAGCAGCTCCACATAGCCGGGGATCAGGCGGGCCGCCTTCTCCACGGACGAGGAAACGAACGAACAGTAGGCGCACCGGGTGGGGCAGAACGGGATGGAAACATAGAGGCTGAAGCCGTCCGGCCTCGCCTGCGCGAGCAGGCTCCGCTGGTTCCGCCAGGTCATGCGGGCAAGCTCCGCTTTTTCCGGCGAAACGAGCAGCTTTTCGCGGAAATACGCCGCCGCGCCGGCTTCGCCCCGCTTCCGGGCGATCCGGCCGAAAAGCTTGAGCGGCCGCACGCCGGTGACGACGCCCCACGCCGGCCTTACGCCGCTCAGATCCGCGAGCATCCCCCAGAGTTCCACCGCCATGCAGCGCTCCAGCTCGCGGTCCTCCGTGCCGGCGGGAAGCAGCTTTTTCCGCCCGCGCTCCGAAGCGCCGAGCCTTGCGCGGACGGAAAGCAGGATTCCGTCCGCGCGGCGCTCGGCTCCCGTGTAAATCTGATCCCCGTCGCCGGATTCCTCCCGCACCGTCCGGATTCCGCCGTGCGGAAAAAAAAGGCGGCAGAGGTTTTCCATCTCGTAGGCAAAGGGGTGCCCGTCAATCACAAGAGTCATCTTATCTCGTCTCCAGATAGACGTTGTTGCGCCGCTCGTAGTCCAGCGTGGTGGGGGAACCGTGCCCCGGATAGATTTTCCGGTCGCCGGGCAGCGCCGCGAGCCGCCGGAGCGAGTCCATCATCTGCCCGGCGCTGCCCGTAGGGCAGTCCGTGCGGCCGCAGCTCAGCTTCATGAGCGTGTCGCCGGAAAAAACGGCGTCCTCCACAAGGAAGCAGCACCCGCCGCAGGTGTGGCCGGGCGTGCGCATGACGCGCACCCTCAGCTTCCCCACCGGGATCTCGTCCCCGTCGCTCAGCGGCACGTCCACGCGGAACGGCGGCACCGTCTCGCCGAAAAACGGCCCGGCGAGGTTCAGGCTGCCGTCCCGCACAAAGAGCAGTTCGTCCACGGGCAGGTACACCTTCGCGCCCGTCTGCTCCTGCAGCGCACGGACGCCGGAAATATGGTCGAAATGGCCGTGCGTGAGCAGGATCGACTTCACGTTCCCGTTCTTCCGCACGAGGTCCGACAGTTCCCCGCTTTCAAAGCCGGGGTCGACGGCGGCGGCCTCGCCGGTCGCCTCATCCTCGAGCAGGTAGCAGTTCGTCGGCAGCGGGCCGCCCGCTATTCTTGTGATGCGCAATCAAAACGCCTCCTTGCGGCTGTTACGTGCGCCGGATCGACAGGACGCCCCCGATTTTGGAAAGGCGTTCCATGATGCTTTTGAGCTGTTCGATATTGGTGACGGAGACGGTGGCGGAGATGAAAGCCTTTCCGTCCTTCGTCTCCCGCGAATTCAGGGAATGGATGAACAGGCGCATGTTGAAAAGCTGCTGGGTGATGTCCGCCAGAAGCCCCGAGCGGTCGTCCGCCACGATTTCCAGCGTCGTCTTGAATTCCTCGCGCACGTCGCCGGCCCAGTGAACGCTCACCCAGCGCTCCGGCTCCGGCGCCTCGCCGATGTTCCGCGGCACGTTGGAGCAGGTCCGCTTGTGGATGGAAACGCCGTAGCCGCGCGTGATGAACCCGACAATGTCGTCGCCGGGCAGCGGGTTGCAGCAGCGCGCGAATTTGACAAGGCAATTGTCCATGCCGTCCACGATGACGCCGACCGGGCTTTTCCGCTGCGGCTGGGCCTGCCGTTCCGTGGGCTGCGGCACGCCCGGCGCCGGCGCGGCGTGCTCCTTCTGCCAGGTTTCCTTCACCTTCGGGATGATCTTCCAGAGGGAAATGCCGCCGTAGCCTACGGCGGCGTACACGTCGTCCGCCGTAGGGCAGTTGTTGCGCGGCCCGATCTTCTGAAGCAGCGCGTCCAGTTCCTCCGCGTTCATGCCGATGTTGTTGCGGCGCAGCTCGCGCTCCATTTCCGCTTTGCCCTCGGCGATGTTCTCGTCGCGCTTTTCGCGCTTGAACCAGGTGCGGATCTTGTTGCGGGCCTCGCTCGTCTTGACGAGCTTCAACCAGTCGCGGCTGGGGCCGCGCGCTTCCTTCGCCGTGAGGATCTCCACGATCTCCCCGGTCTTCACCCTGTAATCGAGCGGAACGATGCGCTTGTCGACCTTCGCGCCGGTCATGCGGTTGCCCACGGCGCTGTGGATCGCGTAGGCGAAGTCGATGACGGTCGAGCCGGCGGGCAGGCTGATCACGTCGCCGCGGGGCGTAAAAACGAAGACCTCTTCGGGCGCAAGGTCCGACTTGATCATGCGCACCAGGTCGGTCGCGTCCTCGCTGTCCTTTTCGTTGTCCAGCATCTGGCGGATCCAGGAAAGGCGCTTCTCGAAGGAATCCTCCTTCCCGTCCGTCATGCCGAGCTTGTATTTCCAGTGCGCGGCGATGCCGTACTCCGCCGTGTGGTGCATCTCCCAGGTGCGGATCTGCACCTCGAACGGAAT
>DHAI01000018.1:33678-34151 GCA_002397355.1 Ruminococcaceae bacterium UBA4958
CCCTCCTTGCCGATCACCGTGGTGTGGAGCGACTGGTACATATTCGGCTTCGGCGTGGAAATATAGTCCTTGAAACGGTTCGGCAGCGGGCGGAACATGTCGTGGACGACGCCCAGCACGTTGTAGCAGTCGTTCACGGTGTCGACGATCACCCGGACGGCGTAGATGTCGTAGATCTCGTCCATCGAACGGCCCTGCACGAACATCTTGCGGTAAATGCCGTCGAAGCTCTTGACGCGCCCCTCCACGTAGACGTTCGGGATCATCTGGGAAACGCGGTCGCTGATGCGCTTCATGGTCAGGTCGATGAACCTTTTCCGCTCGCTTGCGCGCAGCTCCAGGCCGTTCTCGATCTCCTGGTACGCCACCGGGTCCAGGATGCGCAGGGAAAGATCCTCCAGCTCCTCCTTCACGGCGCGGATGCCGAGCCGGTGCGCGATGGGGGCGTAAACCTCCATGTTTTCCAGCGCCTT
>DHAI01000018.1:34337-38022 GCA_002397355.1 Ruminococcaceae bacterium UBA4958
CGCATATTGTGCAGGCGGTCCGCCAGCTTGATGATGATGACGCGGATGTCCTCGCTCATGGCGATGAGCATCTTGCGCAGGTTTTCCGCCTGCTGCACCTCGCGCGAGGAGTAGGGAATCCGGCCCAGTTTCGTCACGCCGTCGGTCAGGCCGGCGATTTCGTCCCCGAACTCCCTGCGCACCTGTTCGAGCGTGACGGGGGTGTCCTCCACCACGTCGTGCAGCAGCCCGGCCGCGACGGACTCGGAATCCATGCCGAGCTCCACGAGGATGCACGCGACCGCGACGGGATGCGAGATATAGAGCTCGCCGGAAAGGCGTCTCTGCTGCCCGTGCGCTTCGGCGGCAAGCCGGTAGGCCCTTTCGACCACATCCATGTCGTATTCGCGGTCGCTCGCCCGGATCAGGCCGGCGAGGTCGCCGAACGTCTTCTCCGCAACCTTCGGAATCGCCGCTTTCGCGGCGGCAGGCAGGGCGTGCGGACCGTTTATTTTTTCTTCAGCTTTCACGGAAAACCCGTTTTTCTCAGGCGACTCCATTCGTCTCACCAGCTTTTTCAGCAGTACCGCGCAGGGATGCAAGCAGAGGGGAATCCTCCAGGCGGACTTTTTCCTTCGCGGGGCTGAGCTGCACCGTGTACGCGCCGCCGCTCCGCCCGAGGCGGACCAGCCCCCGCTCCGCAAAGACGGCCAGGATCAGCAGCAGCCGCGAAAGCCCGGCGCCGCCGCGCGAAACACGGCAGCACAGGCTTTCCGGCGACCCGCGGTAGCCTCCCCCGCCGCGCAGGGCGCGGTAAACGGCCGCGCAGTCCTCCCGGCCGGGAAGAAGCTCCGCGGATTCCTCCGGCGAAAGCGCCTCGCCGCGCCGGAATTTTTCATACAGCGCGCGCCCGCGGATCAGCGCGTCCTCGTCCTCCCCCGAAAAGCGGATGTCGCGGACGACGACGGAGAGCGTGTCGTGTCCCTCGTAAGGCCTCGCTTCCAGCGTGACGGCAAGGTCCACCGTATCCCCGGGGCGGAAGGGGAAATCGTCGAGCGTCGTGCCGAATTTCATGCAGGTGACGGAAGCCCCGCCTTTCCGCACGGTGAGGCGGAGGTGCTTTCCCCCGCCGACCGGCGCGATCTCCGCGACCGTGACGCCGGCCAGGCCGAACAGGGGGCGCGGGTTGCCGGCGCCGAACGGCTCAAGCGCCTCCAGGCTGCGCGGGATCTCCACGGAAAGCTTCTCCGGCTTCAGGAAGCAGTCGATGCGCAGCGACGGCGCGGGCATCGGGCCGGGCAGAGAGGCGGCGTAACGGTTCAGCCCCTCCCGCAGCGCGCCGACGTTCCCCGCCGGCAGGGACATGCCCGCCGCCATGGGGTGGCCGCCGTATTTCGTAAGCAGACGGCCGCAGGAACTCACCGCGTCGAAGAGGGAAAAGCCCTCCACGCTCCGGCCGGACCCCTTCGCCTCGTCCCCGGCGCACGAAAGCACCACGCACGGCTTCCCGAAGCGCTCCGTGATGCGCGCCGCGACGATGCCGATGACGCCGTCGTGCCATCCCTCGCCCGCCACGACGATCACGCGGTCGTAGAGAAGCGCCGGGTTGCGGTCGAGCTCCGCGGCGGCCTGCTCCAGCACCTCGTCTTCCGTCCGGCGGCGCAGGCCGTTGCTTTCGCTCACCTTTGCGGCAAGCTCCCCCGCCTCCTCCGGCGACTCCGTCGTGAGCAGGCGCACGGCGTACTCCGACGAGCCCATGCGCCCCGTGGCGTTGATGCGCGGAACGACGGCGAACGCGACCGTGTCGGCCGTGACCGCCCGTCTGTCCGCGCCGGCGGCTTCCAGCAAGGCCCGGATCCCCGGGCGGTCCGCCCGGGCGATGGACTCGAGCCCGGCCTTTACAAGCAGGCGGTTTTCGCCGGTGAGGGGAACCACGTCGCCGATCGTCCCGATGGCGGCGAGATCCGCGTAATTGTCCAGGAGCGCGTCCGTGCCGGCCTCCGGCCCCTCCAGCGCGGAAAGGAGCTTGAAGGCGACGCCCGCGCCGGAATAGTCGCGGAACGGGCACGCGCAGCCCTCCCGCCACGCGTCCACAACGGCGGCGGCCTTCGGCAGCTCGCTCCGCGGCCGGTGATGGTCGGTCACGACCGTGTCGATGCCGAGGCTCTTCGCGTAGTCGATTTCCTCAAGGGCGGAAATTCCGGTGTCCACGGTGAGGATCAGCGTGACCCCCTGCGCGTGCAGCGCGTCCACGGCGCCCCTGTTCATGCCGTAGCCTTCCCGCCTGCGGTCCGGGATATAGTAGACCGCGTTTCCGCCGCAGGACTCCAGGTAAGAATAGACCATGGCGGTGGCCGTCACGCCGTCGGCGTCGTAGTCGCCGTAGACCGCGATCTTTTCAAAGCCGTCCAGCGCCTTGCCGACGCGGGCAACGGCCCGATCCATATCCGGCAGCAGGAACGGATCGCAGAACGCACGGCCGTCCGAAAGCATATCCCCCACGGCCTTCGGGTCGGAAAAGCCGCGCGTCTGCAGCAGCACGGCGAGAAGCGCGGGGATTCCCTCCCGCGCGGCCAGCCGCTTTGCCGCCGCACGGTCGTAAGGTATAATATGCCATTTTCTGATGCTCACATGCGTCACCTGCCCCATATAATTTCTAATTGTATCATTTTGGGGCGGTGAATTCAACCGCAATATCGGGCGGAATCGACACGGACGGCGCGCGCGCCGCCCGAAAGCCGGGGGGCGCCGCCTTTTCCTTCCCTCTGTTTCAGCTCCGCGGGCTCCGCCCGGCCGCCGGCTCATACTTTTCCAAAACGAGGTGGCCGCCGTACCAGAAAAACTCCACGCCGTCTTTTTCCCGCACGCCCAGCTCTTCCCTGATTTCAGCGGGCAGCACGATGCGGCCGAGCCCGTCGACTTTTCTCACGAACCCCGTCGATTTCATGCTCATCGCCTTTCACTTTCCTGCAGTATTCCAAATATTGGGTATAATATATAAATCCATTATATCGGTATCATTCGCCTGTGTAAAGGGGGAAGAGGAATGATTCCTTACGCGCGGCTCTGGGCAACGATGAAAAGGCGAGGCGCAGCGACCTATACGCTCCGAAACGAGGGCGAGGATGAAAATTTCACCGGTTCGACGATGCTGCGGCTGCAGCACAATCCGCCCGTCTCCACCAACACCTGAACACGCTCTGCAAAATTCCGGATCGCTCCGTGCCCGAAGCGGCCGAATACATCCCCGATAAGACGCCGCCCGGCGCTCTCAGAAAGGAGCAGGCTGAATAAAAGCAGGCGCAATCCGCCCTTCCCGGTATGCCAAGTATTGGGTATATCTCTCAGGCCCATTCTATTGGCATAATGGATCTATGAAAAGGAGGAAGGGCGATGATTTCCTACGCGCCGCTTTGGAAAACGATGAAATCGAAGGGCGTCACGACCTATACGCTGCGCTATAAAGGGCTGATCGGAGGCGGGACGATCCAGCGGCTGAGAAGAAGCGAGACCGTTTCGACGAACACGCTCGACACGCTCTGCAGAATTCTGAACTGCACCCTGTCCGACGTGGCCGAATATATCCCCGACCAAACGCCGCCCGCGCTTTCACGAGGAGGACGGTCCGGATAAGAACGGCCCCCCCGGCAAAGCCGCGGGGCCGAGCGGCCTGGCGCGATTTACAAAACCGCCCGCGCCGCGCCGG
>DHAI01000018.1:38257-41509 GCA_002397355.1 Ruminococcaceae bacterium UBA4958
AAGGCCGCCCTTACGCCGTGATCACCGTGCCGGCGGTGCCTTTCACCGCGCCGAGCGCGTTGTGCAGCGACGCGATGATCGCCTTTTTCTCCGGCTTCAGGCTGACGAACCCGACGGCGGCCTGGACCTTCGGGAGCATGGAGCCCGGGGCGAACTGCCCCTGCCCGATATACTCCTCCGCTTCCCGGATGGTCAGCTTTTCCAGATTCTTCTGGTCCGGCTTTCCGAAATTGACGGCCACGTTGTCCACAGCCGTGAGGATCATCAGCACGTCGGCGTCCAGGACCTCCGCCAGCTTGCTCGCGCCGAAATCCTTGTCGATCACGGCGGGGACGCTTTCCAGGTCGCCGTTCTCCTTTTTGACGACCGGAATCCCGCCGCCGCCGCACGCGATCACGAGGAAGCCGGCGTTCAGCATTCCCAGGATGACGGGCTCCTCCACGATCTTCTTCGGCTTCGGCGAAGGCACCACGCGGCGGTACCCGCGGTTGGAATCCTGCTTGATCACATAGCCCATGGTGCGCTCCAGTTCCTTTGCCTGCTCGAGCGTGTAAAAAGAGCCCACGGGCTTCGTCGGGTTCCGGAACGCGGGGTCGTCGCGGTCCACGATGGTCTGGGTGATCACGGTGGCGATCGGCTTGTCGATGCCGCGGCGCGCGAGCTCATTCCGCATCGCCTGCTGCAGCTGGAAGCCGATATAGCCCTGGCTCATCGCGCCGCATTCCGGAAAAGGCATGACCGGGTTCCGGCTTTTCACGGTGGCCGCAAGCTCGTAGGCGTTCACGATCTGCCCCACCTGGGGGCCGTTCCCGTGGGTAAAAAGGATTTCATTCCCCGCCGCCACAAGATCGGCGAGCAGCGGGACGATTTCGTTCACGGTTTTCATCTGCGCCGCGGCCGAAATGTCTTTCGGGTTGGATTGAAGGGCGTTGCCGCCGAGCGCGATCACGATTCTTGCCATTGAAATTCCTACTCCTTATTTTTTCCGACTTGTTTGGAACCTGATTTCAGATCAAAAAAGCCGCGCGCGGCTTGCCGAAGCTTCTTCCGACAGGCCGTGCGCGGGAGATCCGTCCGGCTGAGGAAAAACTCAGAGGCTGATGACGCCGGTCGCAAGCAGGACGATCATAAGGACGGCCAGCACGGCGATGACGGTCATGCCGACGGTCTCCGACTTTGCGATCTGCTGTTTGCGCTCTTTCTTGGACCAGACGAAGACGAAAATGCCGATCGCATACAGAATCAGCGTGAGGCCGAGGTACTCGATGCCGATGGCGTAAAGCACATAGACCGAATAGACGCAGGCGAGGATGGAAATGATCATGTCCTTGGCCGACCGCTTATCCTGCGCGCAGACCTTGATGGCGTACATCGCGGAGAACAGATACGGGATCACGATGCAGGAAGTGGAGAGCGAGAACATCGTGTCGTACGCCGCCTTCAGGGACGGCAGCAGGATGGAAAACAGGAAGAGCTGCGTGAGGATATCCGTCACCAGGAGCGCGTGCGTCGGGCAGCCGTTCTGATTCTCGTGCTGGAACCACGCGGGCATTGTCGCGCCCTTCGCGGCGACGGAAAGAATCTCCGCCGCCAGCATGATCCAGCTGATCAGCCCGCCGATCATGGAGATGATGATGCCGACCTCGACAATGACGCCGCCTGCGCCGCCGACGACCGTCTTCGCAAAGACGTCGGCAAGCGGGATATTGGAGTCGGCAAGCGTCTTGGCGTCCACGACGCCCATGGAAATCAGGGAAACCAGCATATAGAGCGCGAGGGTGATCAGCGTGCTGACGATCGTGGCGCCGCCGACGATCTTCTGGCTCTTCGCGCGGGTGGAAAGCACGGTGGCCGCCTCGACGCCGATGAAGCACCACAGAATGGTGGACATCGCGCCGGAGACCTGGTCAAACGTCGTCGCGGCGTCGCCTGTGGAAGCCAACTTGCTGGTCCAGTCCGGCACGTTGAAGATGGTGGAGTTGAACACCGCGACGCCCACGATGACGACGAGGATCAGCGGGACGACCTTCGCGACGGTCGCAACGGCGTTCGCGACGCTGGCTTTTTTGACGCCCGCCGTCTGCACGAAATGCAGGATCCAGAGGAAAACGGACGCGAGAATAAAGGTCAGCAGGGGATTCGTGCTGTCCCCCGTCTTCGCGTCCACCTGGCCGGTGAGCGTGTTGAACGCCTTCAAAAGCGCGGCGATGAACGCCACGTTGCCCAGCCATGCGCTCAGCCAGTAGCCCCAGGCGGAATTGAACCCCGTCAGCTCGCCGAAACCTTCCTTGGCATATGTAAAGATGCCGCCTTTCAGGTCCGGCCTGGCGTTGTTGAGCATCTGGAACGTGAGCGCGAGAAACATGACGCCGAGGCCGCCGATGATCCACGCGATGATCGCCGCCTGCGGGTTCGTGGTGCTGATGAGGTTTCTCGGGCTGTCGAAGATGCCCGTGCCGATCATGGAGCCGACGCCCAGCGCCACCAGAAGACCGAAACCAAGCTTTCTGCTGTTGTCTGTCGTTTCCTGCTTCGCTGTTTCCATACAATTTCCTCCCTTAGCGTTAAAAATTATCAGTCGCAGGCCGCATGCCCGCGGCCCCGGGCTCAATTGCCCAGAGTCGCGACCATGATCGCTTTGATAGTGTGCAGCCTGTTCTCCGCTTCGTCAAAAACGACGGAATGCCCGCTCTCAAAGACCTCGTCCGTGACCTCCATCTCTTTGAGGCCGTACTTCTCGTAGATCTGCTTGCCGATCTTCGTATCCGCATTGTGGAAGGAAGGCAGGCAGTGCTCGAAAATGACCTTCTCGTTGCCGGTCATCCTCACCATATCCATGTTGACCTGATACGGCCTGAGGAGCTCGATCCTCTTCGCCCACTGGTCTTCCGGCTCGCCCATGGAAAGCCACACGTCGGTGTAGAGCACGTCGGCGCCCTTCACGCCCTGTTCGACGCTGTCCGTGACGGTGATCTTCGCGCCGGTTCCGGCCGCCACCTCGCGGCATTTCGCAAGGAGCTCCGGCTTCGGGTCCAGCGTCCGCGGCGTAACGATGCGGAAATCCATCCCCATCTTCGCGGCCCCGATCATGAGGGCATTGGCGACATTGTTGCGGCCGTCGCCGGCATAGGCGTACGTCATTTTATGGAACGGCTTGCCCAGGTGCTCTTTCGCCGTCATGAAATCCGCCAAGACCTGCGTCGGATGGTCCGCGTCGGTCAGGCCGTTCCACACCGGCACGCCGGAATACTT
>DHAI01000018.1:41786-42505 GCA_002397355.1 Ruminococcaceae bacterium UBA4958
TCCTTCGCGCCGATCTCAAAGGCGCAGCGGGTCCTCGTGGAGTCCTTTTCAAAGAGAAGAACGATATTCTTGCCCTTGAGCGTCTGCCGCTCGGTGCCGGCATACTTCGCCCTTTTCAGCTCCGCGGCGAGGTCGAGCAGAAAATTGATCTCCTTCGGGCTGAAATCCATGAGGGTAAGAAAGCTTCTGTTCCTGAGATTGTACATTCTTGTTTTTCTCCTTTGCTTTTGCCCGCCGAATACGCGGGAAAATACTGCCCCGGGCCTGCGGCGTTACGGCTCTTCGCGGTTGAGGGGCATGCTCATGCAGCGGGGACCGCCGCGGCCGCGGGAAAGCTCCGAGCTCGGGATGGTGGTGACGTCGATGCCGTGCTTGCGCATGACGCTGTTGCTGACGTAGTTCCTCTCGTAGGAAATCACCCTGCCCGGCGCCACGGCGAGCATATTGGAGCCGTCGTTCCACTGCTCGCGCCCGGAGATGATCCGGTCGCCCCCGCCGCACTTGATCAGGTCCACCTTCGGCAGCTTCAGCGCCGCCGCCAGCACATGGTCGAGCACATCGTGAATATACCGGACCTTGAGCTGGTTCTTGGCTCCCGGCGTGATCTCGTATACGTTCAAAGGCCCTTCCACGCCCGGATGCACGACGAACTTGTCGTAGTCCACCATCGTGAACACGGTGTCCAGGTGCATGAACGCGCGGCACTCCGGGATCTGGAA
>DHAI01000018.1:42732-43585 GCA_002397355.1 Ruminococcaceae bacterium UBA4958
CTCTGGCTGCAGCCGACGGCGAGCACCTTGTCGGAAAGGACGGTCTCGTCGCCGCCCTCTATGTTGTTTTCCATCGTCCTGTCGTAGAACAGGCGCGCGCCCGTTTGGGCGAACGACGGATGGTTGCGGTAGATATATTCCATGAAGAGGGATTCTCTTCTTCTCGCCCCCATGCGCATCCGGTTAATGGTGAGTCCATCTGCCATCGCGGCCGAGGGGTCGCGCGTGAAGTACAGGTTCGGCATCGGGTCCAGATAGAAAAGGTAGCTGTTGTCGATCAGGTAGCTCAGCGAATTGGTGTCGCTCACCTCGACCTCATCCTTACGGACGCCGGCCTCGATGCACTCGATCATCTCCATGACGGGCTTTTTGCTCAGATACTCGTAGAGCGCGTCATACACGGGCTCCGAGGCGACGCGGCTTTCCTTGAGGATCTCGCGCAGGAAGCCGTCGCGCAGCTTGTCGTCTTTCAGGACCTCCGCCAGCAGGTCGTTCAGGTAGTAGACTTCCACGCCCCGGTCGCGGAGCACCTTCGCAAAGTTGTCATGCTCCTCCTGCGCGATCTTCAGATACGGAATATCGTCGAAGAGCAGGCGGCCGAGCTCCTCCGGCACGAGGTTCTCCAGTTCGCGGCCCGGACGGTGAAGCATGACCTTCTTCAGTTTGCCGATTTCCGACGTAATATGAATGAAAGGTTTCATCATAATAGTAAGTAGACTCCTTTCTATCGAGGTGCGGGCATACTGCATCCCTGCCTGCGCCCTGATTGTTTTCACCCCTATTATATTCCATTTCAAAAGCAAATAAAGCAAAACGTCAGGCTGTAATGCGATGTTTTCATTCAATTTTTCTA
>DHAI01000018.1:43790-44367 GCA_002397355.1 Ruminococcaceae bacterium UBA4958
ATGTTTCTCCATCCGGTTTTGTATTTTTATTACCATTTACCGCGATGCGGTGAATATTCCGTGCATGTTTTGCCGGATTCGTATTTTTTATTCTTTCCGCGCTTTTTATGCATGAATATTCCCGGCTTATACATTTGCTTTCACAAAATACGAAAAAATAACCGAAACGGCATAAGACCGGCGCGCAGATGCCTTTCTTCCCGGTGGGGCATTTCTTCACGGCGGATGCGCTCAACCCGTCGAAAACGCCACGTTTCAAGTGTTTCCGTCGGCGAATCGAATTGGAAGGAAACCGGAATTGCAAAGCTCCGGCTTCCTTCTGCAGGTTTGAATGGATCCGACGTTCCGTCATCGTTTATATTTTCGCAAACATTATTCAATAGCTATATACATTTTTTAAATATTTATTGATTATTATTGACAATGCACATATTATAATTTACACTTAGTTAATATTTAATTTATTATCTGTTCACAATTTTGGGAGGATCGCCCTATATAAAAATAACTTGTCCTTTTTTGCCATAGAAAATCCGGCTGTTTTTTCGGTAAAAATAACGATTTCCCGGGAAAAGGC
>DHAI01000018.1:44590-47419 GCA_002397355.1 Ruminococcaceae bacterium UBA4958
TACAAAAAAGAGGGAACCGCAAATGATGGACCGGAAACGCCTTCTCCGCCGTCTGGAGGAGCTTTGCAACGTCCCAAGCGTCTCGGAAACCGCCGGAGAAGCCGCCATGCCCGGAGTGCTGCTGAAACTGCTGAACGAAAACAGATATTTCCACGAGCACCCGGAAGCCGCGCGGATTCTCCCGGTCCCCGAAGATCCGTACCGGCGCGGATTCGTCTGCGCCCTGATGCGCTGCGGGGGCCGCTCGAAAAACACGGTGATCCTCCTAAGCCATTTCGACGTCGTCGGCGTGGCGGGGTACGGCGCGCAGGCGGAATACGCCTTCCACCCGGAAGCGTACACGGAATCCCTGCGCAAAAGCGGAGGCGCCCGCCTGCCCGAAGACGCCGCGGCCGACCTCGCGGCCGGCGGCTGGCTGTTCGGGCGGGGCGTCATGGATATGAAATTCGGCATAGCCGCGGACCTGGAGGTCCTGGAGGAAGCGGGCGGACACCCGGACCTCCTGGACGGAAACCTTCTGTTTCTCTCCGTCCCCGACGAAGAAGCTTCTTCCCGCGGGATGCTGGCGGCCGTCGGCTACCTCCTGCGACTGAAAGAGGAGCAGGGCCTCCGCTATACCTGCTGCCTCGTCACGGAGCCGTTCTTTCCAAAATACCCAGGCGACCGCGGCAAATACCTCTATCACGGCACGATCGGCAAGCTGCTGCCCGCCTTTCTCTGCGTCGGAAAGGAAACGCATGCCTGCGAGCCTTTCTCCGGCGTCAACCCGAACCTGCTGACGGCAAGGATCATCGAAAGACTCGACTCCAACCCGGATTTCTGCGACGCCGCGGACGGCGTTTCCACGCCGCCGCCGGTCTGCCTGAAAGCTTCCGACTGCAAGGACGCCTATTCCGTGCAGACTCCCCTGGCCGCATACGCCTATTTCAATTTCATGACGCTTTCCAAGACGCCCGGAGAAGTCATGGAGCAGATGAAATCCGTCGCGCGGGAAGCCTTTGCGGACGTCCTGCGGAGCATGAGGGAAAAAGCGGAGCGCTTTTCCCTCTGCGGCGGAAAACCGGCCCTCCCCGCCTTCCGGCCGCGGGTCCTGACGTGGGGGGAGCTCCTGGCGGCATGCGAGAAGGCGAACGGGCAAACATTCTCCCAGCATATCCGCACCTTTGTCCGGGAACGCCTGGACTCCGGCAAGGCCGCGCCGGATCTCCGCCGCCTGTCGATAGACACCGTCCGCGAAGCGTTCCGTTTCTACCCGGATCAGGAACCGGCCGTCGTTGTTTTTTTCTGCCCGCCCTTTTATCCGCACGCGCTTCAGCAGGCCGACTCCGTCGCGGTAAAACTCTGCCGCCATACCGCGGAGCTGGCAAAGACGAAATACGGGGAGAAGCTGGCCGTGGAGCCCGTGTTCCCCGGACTTTCCGACATGAGCTACCTCGGCCTCTCCCAGCCCTGCGACTGCGGCGGCATGGGCCGGCTGTTCCCGCTCTGGAACAACGGCTACCGTCTGCCGCTCGACGAAATTGCGGAACTGAGCGTCCCGTTCCTGAACATCGGCCCTTATGGAAAAGACGCGCATAAAAGCACGGAGCGGCTTTGCGTGCCGTATTCCCTGCAAACGACCGCCCCTTTGATCCTGGACGCCGTCCGCTGGCTCCTCCGGCCCGAAGAATGACGGCGCGGGACGGAAATCTCGGGGCGATTCAGAGGGCGCGCAGGCCGAATCTGAAAATGAAACAAGGTCCGCTTGCCGGGGCGGCAAAAAAACGGACGGAAGGGGGGCTTTATGAACAAGAACGAACTTCTCGATTTCGTAACGCCATACTACGCGGATAAAGACGTCACGCACAATATGTGGCATATCGGCCTGGTGATAAAGTATGTGGAAAAGATCGTAAAACAGGGGAATTATGCCGTCGATCACGATAAATTGATTCTTGCGGCTTATTTTCACGGCTTCATTTACTCCCATGAAAAGGAAATCAGGAACTGGCTTGCGGAGCAGCGATTTCCGGAGCGCGACATCGAGCTCATCGCAAGAATCTCCCGCGGATCACAGCGCCCGGAAACGCCGGAAACGCTCGAAGGCAAAATTCTGCATGACGCGCATGTCGTCGAAGGGGAAACAACATATTTGATTACAAAGTCCCTGATCACCGGCACCGCGCGGGGACAGACTCTCGTCCAAACGATAGACTTCATAGAAAAACACGTTCCGGACAAAAACAAATGCTATCTGCCTGAAACAATACCCCTGCCTGAGAAAGCGAATGGCTTTGCAAAGAGTTTTATTGCGGAATTGAAGGAAGGCATCGCATAGGGAACGCAAAAAGGAGCAGCGCGGCGCTGCTCCTTCGGCATTTTTTACAGTTTCCCCGGCGACCGGCAAAAAGCCGTCCTTTACTCCCCGCCCGCCCCGCGTTCCTTCAGCGCGTCGCGGATCTCGGTGAGCAGGAGCTCGGTTTTGGTCGGTTCGGGGACCTTCGGGGCTTCCTTTTCCCTGCCGAGCTTTTTGTTCAGCCGTTCATGCACACGGTTGATTCCGCGGAGGATCAGGAAGATGAAGAGGGCGATCATCAGGAAATTGAAGACGTTTTCCAGAAACGTGCCGAACTTCAGCGTGATGTTATCGCTGCCCATGATGCCCGGAATGACGACCTTCAGGCTGGAAATATCCACGCGGCCGATCACGATGCTCAGCAGCGGCGTGAGGATATCCTTGACCAGCGAGGATACGATGGAGCTGAACGCGCCGCCGATGATGACGCCGACGGCCATGTCGATCACGCTGCCGCGCATGGCGAACTCGCGAAACTCGGACCAGAACTTTTT
>DHAI01000091.1:0-4377 GCA_002397355.1 Ruminococcaceae bacterium UBA4958
GAACACCCCGGCATAGCCGGGGGGTTTCACGGGGCACAAAAAGCGCCCCGACCGTTTTCGGCATATCATGCCGGCTAACGATGGGGCGCAGTTCATTTCACCGCGGGAAGGCGGTTTCCCTTTCATCTTCCGCAAAGCCGCCGGTCCATCCGCCTGAGATAAAAGCTTTTTCCCGGTTCCCGGCGTTTTTGTTCAACCCGCGGCAACCGTCCTGCGGATCTCTCTCAGTTCGTCCGCGTCCAGCAGCCGGTAGCGGTCCTCGCGGGAATCGGCGGAGCCGAAATGGATTTCCGGGTTCGCGGCCGCGGAGGTGTCCGGACAGACCTTATGCGGGGAAACGTGGACCTGCGAGCAAGCGGTCCTTGCGATAATTTCCTTCACATTGTGCCTGCGGATGCCGCCCCCCGGCAGGATCTCGATCCTGCCGGCCGCGTACCGGATCATCCCGGCCACGGTCCGCGCCCCGTCGAGAACGGATGCGCGCTGCCCGCTGGTCAGGATTCTCGTCACGCCGAGCCCGCAAAGCTGGTCGACCGCCGCCCGCCAGTCGGGCACGACATCGATGGCGCGGTGAAATACGGTCTGCCGCCCGCCGGCCAGTCGTGTCATCTCCCGGCAGCGGGCAACGTCCACCGTGCCGTCCGCATTCAGAAAACCGAACACGATGCCGTCGGCGCCGTTTGCCAGCAGCGCCTCCGCGTCCAGCATGGCGCTCCGGAACTCCTCCCCCGTGTAACAAAAGCCGGCTTCCCGCGGGCGAATCATCGCCATGACGGGAAGGTCCGTTTCCGCTTTCGCAACCTTCAGTTCCCCCAGAGAGGGCGTCAACCCGCCCATGGAAAGGCTGGAGTTGAGCTCCACGCGGTCTGCGCCCCCTTTTTGCGCCTCGATCACATCGTCCGCGGAACCGCAACAGGCTTCTACAATCAGTCTCGCCATCCGGGACCGTCCTTTCTTACCACTTCTGGATCTTGCCGCGCGCCCAAGCCGGTTCCGGGCGGGTAAACGGGGACCCCTTTACAGGGTGCGCGCGTAATCCATCTGGAGCTGCCGGTCCCTGCGGCTGTAATAATGGGCGCCGCCGCAAACGACCCCATCTTTTCCGAGCGGGCGGTAAGCGGGAGACGCGGCCGCGCAGGCAAGGGAACCCGCTTGTAGGGCACGTTTTTTTCCTCGGAGCCGGGTCATTCCGCCTCGTAGAAGCTGAGGATGCCTTTGTACGTCATGTAGACGTCCAGCTTGGAAACGAGCTCGAACGGCGAGTGCATCGAGAGCACCGGCACGCCGATGTCGATGACGTCCACGTTCAGGCCCGCGATATACAGCGCGACGGTACCGCCGCCGCCGAGGTCCACGCGGCCCATCTCGCCGATCTGCCAGAGCACGCCGTTCTTTTCAAACAGGGAGCGCACCTCGGACACATACTCGGCGGTTGCCTCGCTGGTGCCGCTCTTGCCGCGCGCCCCCGTGTATTTGCATACGCCGACGCCGCTGTTCACATAGCAGGCGTTGGTTGTCTCATAGGCGTCCTCGTAGGTGGGGTCGAGGGCGGCGGTCACGTCCGCGGAAAGGCACTTGGAGCGGCTGAGCACATGGCGCGCCTTCATGCCCTCCGCCTGGGCCAGGTCGGCGATGAAATAGCGCAGGAATTCGGACTCGAGGCCGGTGTTGCCGTAGCTGCCGATTTCCTCGCGGTCGGCCAGGACGGTCACGATGGTGTTTGTCGGCTTTTTCGCGTGCAGCGCGGCCGTGAGCGCCGGGTAGGCACACACGCGGTCGTCGTTGCCGTAAGCGCCTACCATGCTGCGGTCGAAGCCGACATCCGCGGCGCGGAAGGCGGGCACGAACTCGATGTCGGCGGAGACGAAATCCTCTTCCGTCATGCCGTACCTTTCGTTCAGGATCTTCATCACGGCCAGCTTCACAAGGTTGTCGCCCTTATCGGCGCGCACCGGGCGGCTGCCGACGAAAATATTGAGGTTCTCGCCCTCCACGCCTTTGGCCAGCGTCTTTTTCATCTGCTCTTCCGCCAGATGGGGGAGCAGGTCGGTCACGGTGAACTGCGGATCTCCCTCGCGCTCACCCACGCAGATGTCCACGCGCCTGCCGTTTTTCAGCACTACGCGGCCGTGCATTGCCAGCGGAATGGTCGTCCACTGGTACTTTTTGATGCCGCCGTAGTAGTGCGTCTTGAAGAGCGAGACGCCGTCCTTCTCATACAGCGGGTGGGGCTTGAGGTCGAGGCGCGGGGAATCGATATGCGCCGCCGCGATGCGCACGCCGTCGCGGCAGCCCTTTTCGCCGATGACGGCGAGGATGACCGCCTTGCCGCGGTTGTTCCAGTATACCTTTTCGCCGGCCGCGTATTTTTTGCCGTGCTCGAACGGGACGAACCCCGCTTTTTCCGCTTCCGTTACGGCGAAGGAGACGACCTCGCGCTCCGTTTTTGCGGCGTTCAGAAAGGCCTTGTAGCCTTCGCAGTACTTGTCGGCTGTTTCCAGCGTCTTGCCGGAAACCTGCGTGCAGCCGTTTTTCCGGGTGACGAGCAGTTTTTCCGTCAATTCCTTTACGTCGTCCTGCGGCTTTTCCTTTTTGTCTGCCATAATAGCACTCCTCTTCGTGTGTTTTTCATGCGCCGGCACCGGATACGGTTGGCCGGACGGAAAATCATTTGGAGTAAAGATCCTGGTACTGGCGGTAGTTTTCCTCCACCCGTTCCACATAGTTGCGCGTCTCCGCGTAAGGGATCGCGTCGAGATTCCTGCCGTCTTTGGACACGCTCGCGTCGCCGAGCCAGGAGTCCACCCGACCCATGCCGGCGTTGTAGGCGCAGAGGGCCGTGCGCCGCACGCCGTATTTTTTCAGCAGCAGCGCGAGGAACCGGCAGCCGTACCGGACGTTCACGTCCGGCTGCGTCAGCGCGTCGGGGGAAAGCGCGGTCTGCGCGCCCTCCTTCCGCTGCAGCCACTCGAAAGTGTCCGGCGTGAGCTGCATCAGGCCGATCGCGCCCGCGCCGGATTCCACGTCCGCGTGGAACCCGCTCTCCTGCCGGATGACGGCGTAGACGAGGTTGGGGTCCAGGCCGTTTTCCCTTGCCTGCTCGGAAACGATTTCCGCATAGGTGCGGGGGTACATGGATTTGAGCAGCCGCTCGTGCCCCCAGCGCAGCAGAAAAACCGCGGCGACGATCAGCACGGCGATTCCGGCAAAGGCGAGGGGATAGTTTCTCCTACGCTTTTTCATTCAGGTCCCCCAGAATCCGGTTGAGCAACGCCTCCGCCGCGGGGTAGAAGAACCGCCACTCCGCGTCCCCGTCGAAAAGGTAATCCGCGCGCGCGCGGAAGTAGCCGTTGCCGTGCTGCGCGGCCATGCGCACCCTGGCGGTCGCTTCGGGGAGACCGTCGCGCGCGATGATGCGCCGCAGGCGGGACGCATCCGGCGTGATGACCGCGACGGTGGCGTCGCAGAGGCGCTCGGCCCCGCTCTCGAAAAGCAGCGGCGCGTCGAGGATCACGGCGCGGCAACCGCCCGCCCTGGCCGCGGCGATCTTCTTTTCGCTCTCGGCGATGATCGCGGGATGCGTGACGGCGTTGAGCTTTTTCGTGTTTTCCGGAGAGGAGAACGCGACCTCCGCAAGCTTCCGGCGATCCAGGCTGCCGTACCGGCGGAAGATCTCCCCGCCGAAGGCCGCCCGCAGGCCGTCCCGGCACTGCGGACGGCTCACGACGTCCCGCGCGATGCGGTCGGCGTCCACGACGGCGCAGCCGTGCCTGCGAAACGCCGCGGCCACGGTCGTCTTTCCCGCGCCGGTGGGACCTGTCAGGCCGATGACGGGCTTATCCAACGGACACCACCTCGAATCCGGCGGCGCGCATCAGGCGGTTGTAGACCGCAAGGCCCACGCCGCGCGGCTCCGGGCAGCGGGCGTAGACGGTTTTCGCGCCGATGTCGTCCAGGCGACGCAGCGCTTCGAAAAGCTCGCGCGCCTGCTCGCGGCAGTCCGTCTCGGCGCCGTAGCACACGGCGGGCACGCGCAGCGCCTTTTCCTCGCCGCGGTAGCACAGCGCCGCCACGCCCGGTTCCCGGTGCGCGTTCACGTAATCGAGGTAGGCCCTCTCGCTCCCGTTCAGGATGATGACGTTCGCCTTCGGCGAGTAATGTTTGTACTTCATGCCGGGCGAGAGGGGGCGCGCGCCCTTCGGCAATGGATTCATCACGGCCCTGTCCACGTCCACGCGGCCGAGCACCGCGCGGAGCTGCTCCAGCGTGACGCCGCCCGGCCGGAGCAGGCGCGGCGGGTCCGAGGCGAGCGTGACGATGGTGGATTCCACGCCCACGCCGCAGGGCCCCCCGTCGAGGACGGCGTCGATCTTCCCG
>DHAI01000091.1:4570-6660 GCA_002397355.1 Ruminococcaceae bacterium UBA4958
TTCGCGGAAGGGGCCGCGACGGGCACGCCCGCCGCGGAAATGAGCGCCCGCGCCGCCGGGTGCGAGGGGAAACGGATGCCGACGGTGGGCAGCCCCGCGCTCGTCACGTCCGGGATCCGGCCGGATTTTTCCAGGACCATCGTCATCGGGCCGGGCCAGTAGGCGCCGGCCAGCTTTTTCGCGCTCTCCGGGACACGCCTGACCAACGGGAAGATCTGCTCCCACTGCGAGATGTGCACGATGAGGGGATTGTCCTGCGGGCGGCCTTTGGCGACGAAAATCTTCGCCACGGCCTCCGCGTCGAGCGCGTTTGCGGCGAGGCCGTAGACGGTCTCCGTGGGCATGCCGACGAGACCGCCGCCGCGCAGGATGCGCGCGGCGGTCTCCACGTCGGCCGGGTTGTCGGCTTTCAGCAGCAGGGTTTGCATCGGGTTCTCTCATTCCTCTTTCTCTGTCAGATTCGGCGGAAAAGCTCCGTTCAGCCGGTTTCGGTTTTCTTGAGCTTTTCCGCGCGGTCGGCGGCGATCAACGGGTCCACGACCATGTCGAGGTTGCCGTTCAGCACGTCGTCCAGGCGGTAAAGCGTCAGGCCGATGCGGTGGTCCGTCACGCGGCTCTGCGGATAGTTGTAGGTGCGGATGCGCTCGGAGCGGTCGCCCGTCCCGACCTGCGAGCGCCGCTCCGCCGCGACGCGGTCGTCCTGTTCCTTCTGCTTCATCGCATAGAGGCGCGACCGCAGGATCTTCAGCGCGCGGTCCTTGTTCTTGTACTGGCTGCGCTCGTCCTGGCACTCGACCACGAGGCCCGTGGGGATGTGCGTGACGCGGATGGCGGAGGAGGTCTTGTTGATGTGCTGGCCGCCCGCGCCGCTGGAGCGGTAGGTGTCGATGCGCAGGTCCTTCGGGTTCAGTTCGACCTCGACGTCGTCCGCTTCGGGCAGGACGGCGACCGTCGCCGTGGAGGTGTGGATGCGGCCCTGCTGCTCGGTTTCAGGCACGCGCTGCACGCGGTGCACGCCGCTCTCGTATTTCAGGCGCGAGTAAGCGCCCGCGCCGGCGACCGCGAAGCTGATCTCCCGGAAGCCGCCGAGCTCCGTTTCGTTTGCGTTCAGGATTTCGGTTTTCCAGCCCCTGCGCTGGGCGTACATCGCGTACATGCGGTACAGCACGGCCGAGAAGAGCGCCGCTTCCTCGCCGCCGGCCCCGGCGCGGATCTCGACGATCACGTCGCGTTCGTCGTTGGGGTCCTTCGGCAGCAACAGGATCTTCAGCTCCCCGGCGAGCCTTTCCCGTTCCGCGCGCGCCTCGCTCAGCTCCTCCTCGGCCGCCCCGCGCAGATCGCGGGCTTCGCCGTCCTCGAGCACGGAGAGGGCGTCCGCCTCGTCGTCGAGCGTTTTGCGGTAGGCCCGGTAGGCGTCCACGATCGGCTCGATGCTCTTGTATTCCTTCACGGCGTCGCGGTACGCCGCGGGATCGGACACGACGGAAGGGTCGTAAAGCCGCCTGCCCAGCTCCTCGTATCGCTTTTCAAAAATTTTCAGGTTCTCAAACACGGAGATTCTCCCTTTTGCGTTTTCAAAATTTCAAAGGTTTCGTTCGGCAAAAGGGAGTTATCATCCGTCCTCCGTCTTTTCGCGGATGATTTTCCGGATGTTCTTTTCGCATTTCAGCCGCGGCACCATGATTTCATGGCCGCATTTGGTGCAGCGGATCTTAAAATCCATGCCGGAGCGGAGCACGAGAAACATACGGCATCCGCATGGATGGGGCTTTTTCATCTGCAGCAGGTCGCCCGGTCTTACGTCCACAGCGCCGCCTCTTTTCCCGGCCGGAGCGGCGCGCTTCCCGCCGCCCACCGTTTCTTGTTTCTTGATTATTATACCACGGATCGCACGGGGATTCCACCGTTCTCCCAACGAAAGACGGCGCTCACCCGCGGCCCGGCCGCATCACGCTGCAGCCGCCCAGCAGCTCCGGCTTGTTCGCCATGCTGTCCTTGTCCGTAATGGTGCGGATGACGCGGCACGGGTCCCCCGCCGCGAATGAGAGCGGCGGGATGTCCCTCACCACCACGCTGCCCGCGCCGATCAC
>DHAI01000091.1:6880-11620 GCA_002397355.1 Ruminococcaceae bacterium UBA4958
GCACGGGTTTCGCGTAGCACAGACGCTTAGGCTCACCGTCCTGGTTCAGCATCATGCGCCGCTCGTCCGGAAGCATGGGGTGAACCGGCGTCACGATCGTCACGTTCGGGCCGAAATTGCAGTCGTCGCCGATCGTGACCTCCGCGTCGTCCTGCACGGTCAGGTTGTAATTGCCGAAAAAGCGCGCCCCGATGTGCGTGTGCTTCCCGTAATGGAAAAAGATCGGCCCCTGCAGGAAGCTTCCCGCGCCCAGCGCGCCGAGGATCTCCGCCAGCAGTTTGGACCTCTTTTCCGTCTCGTCCTCAAAAGTGCGGCTGTATTCCTCGCACAGGTTGTGCGAGCGCAGCTTTTCGGCGCGCAGCTCCGCGTCGCCGGGACAAAACAATACCCCCGCGGCAATTCTTTTTTCTTCTTCCGTCATATTTCAATCGCTCCCTTCATTACTGTTGGTTCGCTACCACGAATATAGCACGAAACGGGTCTGCGCGCAACATGCCGGTTCCGCTTGCGCGCAGGGCGCGCAGCAGTTATAATGGGACGGAAATGGGAAAGGCGGGCGGTTTTCAATGACTGCGAAAGAACGGATCCTGCGGCGTCTGCGCGAGAGCGGCGGCTATGTGTCGGGCGAGGAGCTGAGCGCGCTGCTCGGCGTGACGCGCGCGGCGGTCTGGAAGGACGTTGCCCGGCTGCGCGCGGAGGGCTACGGGATCGATTCCGCGACAAACCGCGGCTACCGCCTCGTTTCGTGCCCGGACCGGTATTCGCCCGAGGAGATCACGGCGGGGCTTGAAACGGAGGCGCTGGGGAAAACCGTTTTCTGCTTCGGCAGCATCGATTCCACCAATGAGGAAGCAAAGCGGCGCGCCCTCGCGGGGGCGCCGGGCGGCAGCGTGTTCGTCTCCGAGCAGCAGACGGGCGGCAAGGGCCGCCTGGGGCGCACCTGGGTCTCGCCCGCCGGGACCGGTCTGTGGTTTTCCGTGCTGCTGCGCCCCGGCGTGCTGCCCGTCCGTATTTCCGCGGCCACCCTGCTCGCGGGCCTCGCCGTCTGCGGGGCCGTGCGGGAGCTCACGGGCCTGCCGGCAAAGATCAAATGGCCGAACGACATCGTGATCGGCGCGAAAAAGGTCTGCGGCATCCTCACGGAGATGAGCGCCGAGGTGGAACGCGTGGAATTCGTTGTGATCGGCGTCGGCGTGAATTGCAACGGAACGTCTTTCCCCGAGGCGCTGCGCGAAAAAGCGACCTCGCTGCGCCTGGAAACCGGGAAACCGGTCCGCCGCGTGGCGCTCCTGCAGGAGATTCTGCGCCGGATGGAAAGCCTGCTGAAGAAAAACGCCCTCGGCCTGACGCCGGCGTTCCTGGAGGAGTACAAGTCCGGCTGCGTCACGCTCGGCAAACCGGTTTCCTTCCAGCGCGGAGGCCGCCGTGTCGTCGCGGAAGCGGCGGATATTTCCCCCGAGGGCGAGCTGATCGTCCGCCTGCCGGACGGCTCGTCCGAGACCGTCTTTTCCGGCGAGGTGTCCGTCCAGGGCATTTACGGGCAGAAAGTCTGAGCACGTCCGCTGCGGCTTTCCAGGCAAAAAAGGGGCTGCGGACGCGGACGAGCCGCCTGGAGCCGGACGACTGAAACGGCCGCGGGTATCCGGAAGCCGTGAAAAAAGTGTCCCCGGGCGGGAAAGGCTGACGCGGCGGAAAACCGGGCAAAGGGCGGGCCGGACCTTCCCGTTTTCGGGGAAAGTCCGGCCCGTTTCTGTCCGAGCCGCGCCTGCGGCCCGTTTGGAAAGAGGAAAAATGAAAATCAGAAAATGCTCTTATCATCAAGAAAAAAGGAAAACCGCTTTATTTGGATGACGCGGACTTAACGGAGAAGCCCATCTTGGCGAATTCCTGTTCCATTTCCTTTTGGGCTTCTGCGTACTTGGAATTTTCATCCCAGTCCTTCATGACCGTGTCCCACGCCTTGTCGAATTCCTCGGGGGTTTTCGCCGCGAACAGCTTCGGAGAAAGCTGCTGCTCGAAAGTCTGCGCATACCAGTTGTTCGCCGCCTGCGTCACGTCGTCCACCCCGTTCAGCAAGGTCCCCGTCCAGTTTAAACCTTTGTCACTGATGAAGGCCCTCAAATATTGTGGATTTGCATTGGTGGCAGAAAATTTATAACTTCTTTGCCAGTTTTGAGGATCATAACCCGAGCCGGAAGCAGGCAAGTAAAAGTAGTGGAAAATGGTGTTGCCCATTAGACCGTATTTATTAAGGTACTGCTTCTGTTTGTCGCTGTCACCATTTTTGAGGGCCAAATAGATATCGTTGTTCTTGTAGACTTTCTTGCCTTCGGAATTTGTCGTGTACAAGCCCAGCTCCGCAGTTCCCCAGTTGCAGAGACTGGAAAATTCGTCAGATTGCGTCCAATCAAAGAATTTCAGCAGACGGGGGATGTCGCTGAAGTTCTTGTTAATATAGAGCCTAAACGTCGCCGTGGAGGCGACATCAATACCCGGGTTCGTCGTGCCTTCTTCCTGAGGAAGCGGAATCATGTGGACAGAATCGTTGGGATCTCGCTTTTTCACAGCAGTCTGGATTGCTGTGATATCCGATTCAAACATCCAGGTTTTGATCTTTCCGTTCACGATGTTTTCCTGACGCTGTTCGTCCTTTTCCACCGCGAAATCAGGGTTCAGCAGGCCCTCCGTGTAGATCCGGTTGAACCACTGCCAGTATTTCTTTGCGTTGGGGGCGGCAAACCCGGAAAATACCGTCTGCGTCTTTTCGTCGTACGCCCACTGGCCGCAGGTAAGGCCGAACATGGTGCCCATATGCGGCTCCAGCGCGATCCACGTGTCGAACGGAATCACGTCGCTGCCATAGACGGTCCGAATCTTTTTCAGGAATTCCTCGAAGTCCTCCGGCGTCTTGATGGCCGGCGTGATAGCGAAATCCTCTTCCGTCGGTTTCTTCTGCGTCGTGTTGATTTTTTCCACAATCTTATCCCACGGAGTGAAGGAATAGCCGCATTTCCTCAACGTATTTTCTGTAGTGGAAATTCCCGCCCAGTTGCCCCCCGGGCTTGTATAAACATCATCCTTGTATTTAGGGTCGCTGCTGTGTTTCAGCGGATTGGGAAAACAGTAGAGACGCCCATTGTACTCTGCGAATTTCCATTGGTTTTGCGGCCAAATCTTCATCAGGTTCGGGCAGTACTTCGGGATCAGATCCGTCAGGTCCGCCACGAGGCCGGTGGAGGGAAACGTCGAATTGTCGTTGATATCATAACAGATATCCGGCAGGGTACCAGACGCCACAAATAAATTGATCCTCTCCTTTTTGGTCATGCCTTCGTTGGCATAGGTTTTTCCGATTTTGATGTTGAATTTGTCGAGAATGTACTTGGCGACAACGTCATCTGCCTCTTTCGCGTAGGTTCCGATGCTGTCGGAACTGCTATCATAAAGGTTCAGCGTCAGCAGCGGCGGCTTTCCGCCGGCGCTTCCGCTCCCGGCGGACGCGTTGGTATTTTCCGCGGGGCCGCCGCATGCGGTGGAAGAAACGAGGATGCCGGCGGCAAGCACGCCGGATAAAACCCTGCCCAGAGCTTTTTTCCCGAATTTCATAAACATACTCCCCCATTCAAAAATTTATGGATATAGATGCCGACGGAAAACGATTCCCGGACAAAAAGCGCCGAACCGCGCGCGAAAAGCGGAAGCGTCCCTCAGGACTTGATGGCGCCGATCGTCATGCCCTTGATGAAATATCTCTGCACGAACGGGTAGATGAACACGATCGGCAGCGTCGTGACGATCAGCACGGCCATGGTATAAGTTGCCGGCGTGAGCTTGCTGGCTTCGCTTCCCATGCCGGCAAGAAAAATGGAAGCCGCGCTGGTCTGCTGGCTCTCCTGCAGAATTTTCTGCAGGATCATCTGCAGCGGGTAAAGGTCCTGATTGGTGATGTACAGCATCGCGTCGTACCAGGAATTCCACTGCCCGACGCCCACGAACAGCGCGATCGTCGCGATGACGGGCTTGCAGAGCGGCACGTAAATTTTCGTAAAGATTTTCATTTCCCCCGCGCCGTCCAGCCGCGCCGCCTCGTCGAGGCTCGACGGGATCGTGTCCATGTAGGACCGCATCAGGAACATGTTGAACGTGGAGTAGCACCCCGGAAAAATGTAGACGAGGTAATTGTCCATGAGGTGCAGGTCGCGGATGTTCAGGAACCCCGGGATCATGCCGCCCGAAAAATACATCGGGATCAGAAAGAATATATAGAAAAATTTCTTGAACTTCAGGTACGGTCTGGACATGGCGTAGGCGCAGGCCCCGGTCACCGCGAGCGCGAGGGCCGTGCCGAAGAGCGTGCGGGACGCGGAGACCAGCAGCCCTTTCAGCATCCGGTTGTCCGAGAAGATCGCCTGGTAATTCAGCCAGGTGAAGCCCCGCGGGAAAAGGACGACCGGGTTTTCCTGCGCGAGCTGCCCGTCGCTCAGGGAATAGGACAGCGCGTAGAGAAACGGGTACAGGGACGTGCAGCACAGCAGCGCGAAAAGGACGGACACGACGAGGTCGAAGGCTGAGATTTTCTTCCGGGCCAAAAGATTCGCTCCTTTCCTAAAAAATGGAATAGCCGGTCGACTTTTTCAGGGCTTTGTTGGCCGAGAACAGGATGACGATGGCCAGGACGGACTGGAACAGACCGATGGCCGTCGCGTAGCCGTACTCGCCCATCTGGATGCCCCGGAAGTA
>DHAI01000091.1:11750-12643 GCA_002397355.1 Ruminococcaceae bacterium UBA4958
AAGTAAGAGTAGATGTCGATCGTATCCGAGGCGGTCGCGACCATGGCGTTGCGCATGGGGTACAGCGCGTCGAAGGACGTGGAGAAAAAGCCGCTGATCGACATGATGAGCATGATGACGACGGTCGGCATGATGCCGGGCAGCGTCACATGCCATGTGCACTGGAGCCTGTTGGCCCCGTCCACCTTGGCCGCCTCGTACAGCTCGGGGCTGATGCCGGCCATGGCGGACAGGTACAGGATGGAGTTCCAGCCCATTTCCTTCCACAGGCCCGAAACCGTGAACACCCCCCAGAATTTGGACGGATCCCGCATGAACGGGATTCTGTCCGCTCCGCACGCCGCGATCATCTGGTTGACGATGCCGGTATGTTCATCCAGCATCCGGTACACCAGGCCGGCCACAATCACCCACGAGAGAAAGTGCGGCAGATAAGTGACCGACTGAACGAATTTTCCGAAACGGCGGTGCTCGAAATCGTTGACCAGAATGGCAAAGAGAATGGGAAGCGGAAAGCCGACCAGCAGGCCGAGGGAGCTGATGCCGACCGTATTCCGCAGCGCGTCCATGAAATCCGAGCGGAAAAGAAATTTTTCAAAATTTCCAAAGCCGATGAAGGGGCTTCCCCAGATGCCTTTCAGAATGTCGTAATTCTGGAATGCGACCACGACCCCGTACATCGGCTTGTAGCAAAAAAGCAATGTCTGCACCACCGCCGGCAGAAGCAGAAGGAACAGGGCCCTTTGCGCCCACAGTTCTTTCCGGGACCTCTTCCGGCGGCTGAGAACGGCCTCCGGGCTTTTTTTTGTGCTGCTTTTCTTCATCCTATTCCCTCCCATGCAACTTTTCCGTTTTTATTATAAGAGGCCTGCCGCAAAATTAAAATTCACAAT
>DHAI01000006.1:0-199 GCA_002397355.1 Ruminococcaceae bacterium UBA4958
GATGTTCGCGCTGCTGGCGCTGGCCGGCGACCTCGGCTGCGGCGGCGGGCCGGCCTACGTCGGCATGGTGGCGGGCCGTTTCGGGGGAGACCTGAAAAAGGGCCTGCTCGCGGCGACCGTTTTCCCGGTGCTGCTCCTTGCCGCGCTGGCGCTGTGCTCGCGCCGGGGAAAGGTTCGGGAAAAGGCTTAAAAAACATAA
>DHAI01000006.1:464-2848 GCA_002397355.1 Ruminococcaceae bacterium UBA4958
GATATCCACGCCGCGCGGCTCCACGGGCGTTGAGAAGACGATCTGGGTGTCCGTCGGGCCGAACTTCTGAAGCCGCCCGATAAAGGCGTCCAGTTCCAGCGTGCTGGGGAAGATCACCTTGATGAGCATGGAGTATTTTCCGGTCACGCAATCGCATTCCACCACGTTCGGGCAGGCACGGATGAACGGGTAGAAGTCGGGTTTTTGCTGCGGCGACATCTGCAGATTGATGAACGCCTTGATGTGGTACCCGACTTTGAACGGATCCACAGAAGCGTGGTAGCCGCTGATGATTCCCCGTTCCTCCAGCTTTGCGATGCGGCTGGAGACCGCGGGCGGCGAGAGGAAAACGCGCCTTGCCAGCGCCTTGACGGGGGTGCGCGCGTTATCCTGAAGCGCGGCGATCAGCGCGGCGTCTGCCTGATCCATGATGGGCCTCCTTTGTCGTAAAACCTTTTCTTTTTATGGTTCAGCCGGCGGGAAACGCAGAAAAGAAAGCGCGGTGCGGCTGAATATGGATAAAATTCGGGCCGGACGCTGAAAAAGAAACGGTTTCATTATAATTCGTGCGCCGGGATTTTTCAAGGGGCGCGCGGAGCACCCGTCTTCCCCCATGGTCCGAGAATCCCGCCGCCCGCGAAGCCCGCTTTGTTTTTTAAAATTAGGGGGGGATTTTCTTTCGAAAAACAGGCGGAACGCAGAGAGAAAGACGCTTCGCGCGGAAATCGGCAGAAAGCCTTTACGCTTCCGCCCGCAGATGGTAGCATTGGTTTGCAGAGAAAAGGGCAGGGAGAATTAGGAGGCGCTGACGGATGAAAACCAGAACGGAGACCGATTATATCGGGAGCCTGGAGATCCCGGAGGACGCATACTACGGTGTGCAGTCGCTCCGCGCGAAAAATAATTTTGTGATGACCGGCAGGACGCTGGACCCCGTGTTCATCGAGTCGCTGACGCAGATCAAAAAGGCTGCGGCCGTCACGAACCGCGCCGCCGGCCGCCTGGCGCCGGAAAAGGCGGACGCGATCGTCCGTGCCTGCGACGAGATCCTCGCGGGAAAATTCCGGGACCAGTTCATCGTGGACCCCGTCCAGGGAGGAGCCGGCACCTCCGCCAACATGAATGCGAACGAAGTGATCGCGAACCGCGCGGCCGAACTGCTGGGCGGGCGGAAGGGGGACTATTCCGCCGTCCACCCGAACGACGACGTGAACATGGCGCAGTCCACCAACGACGTGATTCCGACGGCGGGGAAGCTGACCGTGCTCCGGCTGCTTTCGCCCGCGGCGGCGGCGCTCGGACGCCTCGCGGAGGCGCTGGCCGCCAAAGCCGACGAATTCGACGACGTTTTGAAAATGGGGCGCACGCAGCTTCAGGACGCGGTTCCCATCCGCCTGGGGCAGGAATTCGCGGCTTACGCGGGCGTTGTGCGCAGGGACGCGGCCCGCCTCGGGCGCGTGCAGGACGAAATGCGCGCCGTCAGCCTCGGCGGCACCGCCGTCGGCACCTCGCTGAACGCGTCGCCCTTTTATGTGGAGCATATCACGGAGAATCTGAGAAAAGCCACCGGCCTGGAATTGCGCCGCGCGGAGGACCTGGTCGACGCGACGCAGAATCTGGACGGATTTACCGCCGTTTCCGGCGCGCTGAAATGCTGCGCCGTGGATCTTTCCAAGATCGCGAACGACCTGCGCCTTCTTTCCAGCGGGCCGCGTACGGGAATCATGGAGATCTCGCTTCCCGCCGTGCAGAACGGCTCTTCGATCATGCCGGGCAAGGTGAATCCCGTCATCCCGGAAGTCGTTTCCCAGGCGGCGTTCGATATCGCCGGGAACGATCTCACGATCACCATGGCCGCCGAAGCGGGGCAGCTGGAACTGAACGCTTTCGAGCCGGTGCTGTTTTACCGCCTGTTCGAATCCATCCGCTGCCTCAGAGGCGCGGTGAGCGCGTTTGCGGAGCGCTGCGTGGCGGGTATCAAAGCGAACCGCGGCGTCTGCCGCAGGCATTTGCAGGAAAGCGTCGGCACCGTTACCGCGCTCTGCCCGTACATCGGCTATGTGAGGTCGGCGCGGCTGGCGCGGGAATCACTGCGCAGCGGTGTCCCCGTGATGGAGCTTGCGGCGCGGGAAGGCGTGCTGAGCGGCCAAAAGCTGAGGGCGGTGCTGAACCCCGCCGCCATGACGGGAGCTTCCCGCGCGCGCCGGCGGGGGGGTTCCTGCGGCGCGGGGAAACCGGAGGCGGACGGGCCCGACGGACGCTTGTAAAAAGCGGCGGAGTGACGCTCCGCGTCACTCCGCCGCTTTTTTCAAGCGTCCGTCGGGTCCGTCCGCCTCCGGCTTCCCCGCGCCGCAGGAAACTCCCCGCCGGCGCGCGCGGGAAGC
>DHAI01000006.1:2914-3204 GCA_002397355.1 Ruminococcaceae bacterium UBA4958
GCCGGAAGGCGCTGCGTTGACGGCGTCTTCCGGCATTTCGTTTCAATGTTGGCGGCCGGTTTCTCTCAGCCGGCGATGGCGGGCTTTACACCCTTCCGGAACGCGTTGGACGGGGACTCCGGCACGTTTTCTTCGCGCGCGGCTTTCTCCAGAAGAGCGTCGAGCGCAATCTGGAACGCTTCGCTTCCGCCGTTCAAAGCCGCAAAATCCACAACGCGCTGCAGGTATCTGATCGCTTCCTGAGTTGTCATGACAAATCACCTCGTCACATCCGGTCCCCGGCGGTCTTC
>DHAI01000006.1:3532-4510 GCA_002397355.1 Ruminococcaceae bacterium UBA4958
GTTCTTCTTTTTGCGGAAACCGTGATATAATAGAAAAAATGCTGTGACGGGGGAATGTTTCCAATGGCGTATGAGATCAAAACGATCCGGGATATTTCGGAGATCGGAACCGGGACGGTCGCGGACATCGACGTTTACAACTGGGGCGGGGTTTACCGCCCCGTTTCCAAAGCGATTCTCTGCTGTTTGCAGCGGCAGGGGTTTGCCGTCCGCCTTTGGAGCGAGGAGCGGGATCCGCGCGCAACGCAGACCGAGCCCAATTCCCGCGTCTGCGAGGACAGTTGCCTTGAGTTCTTCGCCAACTTTGCGCCGTCCGTTCCGGGCAGCGGCTACCTGAATTTCGAGGGCAACGCGCTCGGCACGATGCTCTGCTGCTACGGCCCGGAGAGCCGGCCCGGCGAAAACCGCACGCCGGTGATCCGGCTCGGCTGCCGGCACCCGCGTCCGCGCGCGTTCCGCGGCGACGGTTTCTGGGGCTGGGAGCTGCTCATTCCGTTTCCTTTCCTGCGCGCGGTTTACGGCGATGCGGGGTATGGTCCGGGCAGCCGCATCCGCGGCGGCTTTTTCAAGTGCGGCGATTTGACGGAGCACCCGCATTACGGCAGTTACCGGAAAATCGAATGGCCCAGGCCGAATTTTCATCGACCGGAGTTTTTCGCCGATATGGTCGTGACAGGCTGACCTTTCCCCGCGTCCGCCGAAAAAGCTGAAGCGATATCTCGGAAAGGAAAGTGTTTTTCTATGAAGAAAGAGGTCCTGTCGCAGGCATCGGCGGAATCAGTCCCGTTCCGTCAGTGAGGCCCTGGCGTTCCCGGTCGCGGCCGGCCGGGAACCGAATCGCAATAGGCTTGCCTTGACAGGGAGACGCTTCCCGGATATAATGAATTCTTGGATCGTTTTATCCGGGTGTAGCGCAGCTGGTAGCGCGGGTGGTTTGGGACCATCAGGCCGCAGGTTCGAACCCTGTCACTCGGACCA
>DHAI01000052.1:0-1947 GCA_002397355.1 Ruminococcaceae bacterium UBA4958
CCTTCGCTTCCATCAAGATCCGCGGAGCGATGATCGACTTTACCCGCAACCAGGACTGCTTTCCCAGAAGGCAGTCCTGTTTGCGGATAAAGTCGATCATCGCTCCGCGGATCTTGATGGAAGCGAAGGTTTCGAACTTCACGTTCTTGCCGGGGTCGAACTTTTCCACGGAATCCATCAGCGCGATCAACCCTTCGCTGACGATGTCGTCCCCGTCGTTGAAATACGGATAGCGGCCCGCCACCTTCAGCGCGATGCACTTCACGAGGCCGCTGTAATGCTCGATCAGCTCGTTCCGCACGGAAATCTCCCTCGTCCTGCAATATCGGTCCCAAAGGCCCGAAACACCGGCGGGCTTTTCGTTCGGCTGTTTCATTCCGCAGTCTCATCTCCTTTCCCCGGCGGAAGTTTCCGTCACTCGAGCGTCACGTTGGCAACCGCCTGTATCTGGACGTCCGCGTCCAACTCGTTAAAGGAAAGCACCACCGCCCGCGGATAAAACTGCTGCATCAGCCTGCTGAAATAGATTCTGACAACGGGAGAGGTCAGGATGACCGGGGTGTGGATCACATCCTTCACCTTTTTGACGCATTCGGTCAGTTTCGTGACGATCTTCTGCGTCACCTGCGGGTCGAGGGCCAGGTAAGTGCCCTGCTCGTTCCGGTTGACGGAATTGACGATCGTCTTTTCCACCTCGCCGTCCAGCGTGATGACGCGGATCTGCCCGCCTTCCGACCACTTCCTCGTGATGGTGCGCTTCAGGGACTGGCGCACATATTCCGTCAGCACGTCGGTGTCGTGCACGGAGGAATGGTCGGAAAGGGCTTCGAGGATCGTCTCCATGTCCCGTATGGGAATCCCTTCCCTGAGAAGGGAACAGAGGACCTTCTGAAGATTGCTCATGGAAACGACTCCCGGCACCACGTCCTCGACAAGGGAGGAATCGTATTTCTTCACGCTCTCGAGAAGCCGGTTGACATCCTGCCGCGTGAGAAGCTCGTACGCGAAGCGCCGCACCGTTTCCGAGAGATGCGTCACCATCACGGAAAGGGGATCGATGACGGTGTAGCCCAGGATCTCCGCCATCTCCTTTTTGTCCGGCGTGATCCACTTGCTCGGTATGCCGTAGGCCGGTTCTATGGTGTCGATCCCGTCGATCTCGCCGGTCAGGTTTCCCGGGTCGAGCGCCAGGTAATAGTCCACGAGGATCTCGCCGCGCGCGGCTTCCTCCCCCTTGATCTTGATGACGTACTGGTTCGGGCTGAGGTTCCCGTTGTCGTGCAGCCGCACCGCGGGGACGACCATCCCCATGTCCAGCGCGAACTGCTTGCGGAACGTCACGAGCCTTTCGATAAAGCTGCTCCCGCTGTTTTCATCCACGAGGGGGATCAGGCTGTAGCCGAATTCCATTTCCACCGCGTCGATCGGCAGAAGGCTGTAGATATTGTCGATATTCTTGTAGTAGGAAGTCTCGTCCGCCGCTTCCGGCTGGGCCTTCGCGGCTTGCCTTGCGGCGGCCTCCGCTTCCCTTTTCTGCCGGTTTTTCAGCCGGATTCCGGTGAAAATCATCGCGCCGGAAAGCAGGAGCAGCTGAAAGACCGGCATCCCTCCGATCAGGCACATCCCCGCCAGCGCACAGCCGGCGAAGATCAGCACGATCGGCTGCGAGAAAAACTGCTTCGCGACGTCCTCGCCGAAGCTGGAGTCCGACGCGGCGCGCGTGACGATCATGCCGGTCGCCGTGGAAATCAGCAGGGCCGGGATCTGCGACACAAGCCCGTCGCCCACGGTTGCGATGGAATAGGTCTGAAGGACTTCGCTGAACGACTTGCCGCCCTGCACCATGCCGATGATCATGCCGCCGAGGAAATTGATGAACGTGATGATGATCGACATGATCGCGTCGCCCTTGACGAACTTGCTCGCGCCGTCCATGGAGCCGTAGAA
>DHAI01000052.1:2097-5121 GCA_002397355.1 Ruminococcaceae bacterium UBA4958
CCGTCCATGGAGCCGTAGAACTCCGCCTCGCGCTGGATGTCCTCCCTGCGCCTGCGGGCCGTCTTCTCGTCGATCAGGCCCGAGTTCAGGTCCGCGTCGATCGCCATCTGCTTGCCGGGCATCGCGTCCAGCTTGAACCGCGCGGCGACCTCCGAAACCCTTTCGGCACCCTTCGTGATGACGATGAACTGCACCAGGACGAGAATGAAAAACACGACGAAGCCGACGACGATGTTCCCCGAGAGGACGAAGTTCCCGAACGTGGAAATCACGTTTCCGGCGGAACCGCCGTTGGTCAGGATCAGCCTGGTGGCGGAGACGTTGAGCGCCAGCCGGAACAGCGTGGCGACGAGAAGCACGGAGGGGAAGACGGAAAACTGGAGCGCGTTTTTGATATACATGGTCAGCAGAAGCACCACGAGCGACAGCGTGATATTTAAAATCAGCATCATGTCGAGCAGGAAAGGCGGAACAGGGATGATGATGAGGGCGATGACCAGGAGGACGAACAGGGACGCGACGTTATTCAGAAACTTCAACGGCTCCCCGCCTCCTTTTTTATCTGATAAACCCACGCCATGATCTCGGCAAGCGCATTGTAGAACTCGGGCGGAATCTCCCTGCCCACCTCGGTGGAAGCATAAAGCGCGCGGGCAAGCGGCCGGTCTTCCTTCATGGGAATACGGCACTGCTGCGCGATCTCCACGATCCTGAGCGCCACGTAATCCTGCCCTTTGGCAAGGACGACCGGGGCGTTGTCCTTCCGCGGATCGTATTTCAGCGCAACGGCGAAGTGCGTCGGGTTGCGGACGACGACATCCGCCTTAGGGACCTGCCGCATCATGCGGTTTCTCGCCATGCTGCGCTGCTGCTGCCGGATGCGGCCCTTGATCTCCGGGTCCCCCTCCAGCTGCTTGTACTCCTCTTTTACCTCCTGTTTCGTCATGCGGATGTTCCGTTCATACTCCCACCACCTGTAGAGGTAGTCGAGAGCCGCCATCGCAAGGAAAACGGCCGAAATCCGGATCACCAGATCCATGATCCCGCCGAGGAGGGAAACGGTGGCCTGCATGACGTCTTCGGACATCATGGCGATGCACCGGTTGCAGATGCCTTTCATCTGCACATAGAGGATGTAGCCGATGGCCGCCGTCTTGACGACGGATTTCACAAGCTCCATCACGGAGCGCAGGGAAAACAAGCGCCGGATCCCCTGCAGGGGGCTGATGTTCGACAGCTTGAACTTGATATGCTCGCGGGAAAATTTGAATCTCGTCTGCGCCCCGGTGGCGACGGTCGCCGCCAGCACTGCCGCCGCCAGGACCGGCGCGGCGACCAGAAGAACCGCCGCCATCGCTTCGCGGCAGGCGTCGAGCGCAAAATCCTCCCCGAGCGTCGGGACGGTTTTTCCATAGGCGACGAACCGGATGAAAAAATTGCTGAGGTAACGGTAAGCGTACGGAAGCGCGAGCTTGAACGCCAGAAAAACGGCGAAAATGGAAAATGCGCTCACGACGTCGGCACTTTGGAAAATATTCCCTTTCTTCCGCTCGTCCTCCCGTTTTTTCGGGGTTGCCGTTTCCGTTCTGCCTTCCGAAGCGGCCGAAGCCATTCTCTCTTCCCCCTCGCCGTGTCGCCGCGGTCATCCCGACAGCATTGCAAGAATATGGACGATATTGTCGAACATCAGGGTAATCAGCTTTTCCAAAAACGCGGAGAAAGACGGGACCAGAATCAGGATGGCCAGAAAACCGATCAGCACTTTGAGCTGGATCTCCACGGCGAACACGTCGATTTCCGGCACCGCCCTCATCATCAGTCCCACGCCGATCTCGCCGACCAGCTCGACGGCCACGACGGGCATGGAAAGCTTGACCGAGTAGATCAGGATCAGGGAAAACATCTCGACAAGGCTCTGCCACGCGTCCGCGCGGATGAGGCCGTCCCCGTACGGGACGACTTCGCAGAGCTTTGAAAAGATGCGGAGCAGCGTCAGGTGGCCGTTCGAGGCAAAGAAGATCAGGAAAAACATCGCGTTGAGGAGCGACGCGGAGACCGGCATGGAAACGTTGCTCTGCGGATCATAGATCTGCGACATCGAAACGCCGATCTGCATGTCCATCATCTCGCCGCTCATGACGAAGACCGAGAGGAAAAGCTGGATCACATACCCGACGGCAAAACCGACGGCAAATTCCTTCAGCGCGCACAGCGCGAAAACCAGGAAGGAACCGATGTGCAGGCTCTGCGCCGGGACCAGGCGGTACGCAAACAGCGTCAGGACCAGGGAAAGGCCCGCCTTGACGGGCGCGGGGATGTTCTTCCTGCCGAGGATCGGATTGAAGAGGATGCAGCCGGACATCCTCATGAAAACCATCATCAGCAGGGTAAAGTCGTAGTCCAGCTTCATGCGGCACCCCCGTTCAGTTCAGGCTGACGATCGTGCTGAAAATATACTTCGTAAAATCGCCCATCGTCTCCATCATCCACGCCCCGAGAAAGACCAGGACGACGGCGATCGCGATCAGCTTCGGCACGAAGGTCATGGTCTGCTCGTGGATCTGCGTGGCCGCCTGCAGGATCGAGATCACCAGACCGACGGCCATACTGACGAGGAGGACGGGCGCCGAAACCTTGATCGCCGTGACGACGGCGGCATGCAGGACCTCCATGATCTGTGCGATCGACATTTCCATTCCCCCTTCCCGCCGCCGCGGGGCATGCGCTAAAGATTGAAGCTGGTGGCCAGAGTTTTGAACAGGAGATCCCATCCGTCCACAAGCACGAACAGCAGCAGTTTGAACGGCAGCGAGATCATCGCCGGGGGAAGCATGATCATGCCCATGGACATCAGCGTGCTCGAGACGATCAGGTCGATGACCAGAAACGGAATGAAGATCAGGAACCCGATTGTGAACGCGCGCTTGAGTTCGCTGGAAATGAACGCGGGGATCACGACGGTCATGGAAAGATCCTCGGGAGCGGTGGTGGATTTTATCTTCGCAAGGCCGACGAAGAGATTCA
>DHAI01000052.1:5281-6273 GCA_002397355.1 Ruminococcaceae bacterium UBA4958
CATGAATTCCTTCAGGGGCTTAGCCGCCCTGTGGACGAATTCCTCCTGCGTGATCTGTTCCTGCTTATAGGGCTGATAGGCCTCCGTGTTGATCTTGGAAACGACGGGCGACATGATGAAAAGGGAAAGGAACAGCGCGATGCCGATCAGCACCTGGTTGGGCGGCGTCTGCTGGAGGCCCAGGGCGTTGCGCAGAAAAGAGAGGACGATGATGATGCGGGTGAAGCACGTCGTCATGACGAGAATGAAAGGGAGGAGCGCCAGCATGGTAAGCGTTTCCAGGATCTCGAGCGTGTCCGCGCCGCTGCCGCCGTCCACTTTCACGTCGACGGCCGCGGCGGAGGCCCGCATCGGGAGCAGGAACAGCGCCACGGCCGCAACCGCGATGCAGACCATAACCTTCCGCGCGATCCCGTGTTTTTTACGGACGGGGTTCTTCTCAGCTTCTTCCGTCGTGCCCATCTCCGTCATTGCCTTTCCAATCCATTCTGCCCTTCAGAGCCATATTCAGCAGGTCCGTAAAGCTTTGCTTTACGCCGGCGGCGGGCCGGCGCAGGTGCGAAGCGTCGAGTTCCTTCAGGATCGCGACGCTGTTGTTGGAAAAACCGATCAGGTACGCTCCGCCGCAGATCTCCGCAATAACGAGGCCCTTGTCCTGGGAAAGCGCGACGCGCTCCAGGATTTTGATGTTGTTCGAGCTGACCGCCTTCCCGACTCTGCGCGCCAGGAACCGGCTGAAAAGGTAGCAGAGGTACAGCACCGCAAGCACCGCGAGAAGCGACAGGATCAGCGGCAGCACGTCGGACGAAAAGCTCATCCGTTCCGCGGACAGCAAAAGAACCGGATTCGTCATCTCGTCACCCCAGGATGCCGTTGACCGTCTTCATGATCCGCTCCGGCTTGAAGGGCTTCACGATGAAGTCCTTCGCGCCGTGCTTCAGGGCGTCCACGACCATGGCCTCCTGGCCCATCGCGGAGCACATGATGACGTT
>DHAI01000052.1:6487-7312 GCA_002397355.1 Ruminococcaceae bacterium UBA4958
AGGTCGGGCTTTTCCGCGGGGTAGGCGTTCACCGCCGCCTGCCCGTTATCGGCCTCCACGATATCCGCGTATCCGTTCTTGGAAAGCGTATCCTTGATCATCATCCGCATAAAAGCGGCATCGTCCACCAGCATGATCTTCTTTGCCATCGTTACGTCCTCCTCAAATCCTGCAATCCTGACAGTCCAGATTTTTGAAGAAAGGTCAAACCAGTTTCATGATCTCGCTGTTGCTTGACACTTCCGTGATCCTGACGCCGTAATAATCGTCCACCACAACGACGTTGCCTTTGGCGATCGCTTTTCCGTTCACGTAAACGTCGACCTGAGATCCGGCCTGCTTGTCGAGCTCCACGATGCTGCCGACGGAAAAGTCCAGAATATCCTTGATCTCCCTGCGCGTGCGGCCGATCTCTACCGCGATCTGGAGGGGGACGGACATGATCATCTCAAGGTTCTTCGATTCCGAAGGAGTCAGCTTGGAACCGTCGCCGTCGAAGCTCGGGTATACCGCCTGCGAAACGCGGTACCCCTGCCGGTCTGCGGGGGCCGCCTGATCCGCGGCCCGGGGGGCGTCCCCCTCAGACTTCGCCGGTGCGGGTTCCGGGGCAGCGGGTTGCCGGGCGGGATCGGGCGAAGCGGAAGCGGCCTGTTCTTCCCCGGGCGCGTCCGTTTCCTGCGCGGGTTCCAGCTTGAAATTCGCGATCAGCTCTTTGGCGAGCCGGACCGGCATCACGTTGATGAATTCGCTGTTCACCATGCCGCCGATCATAAGGTGGAAATATACGCTGACGATTTCCTCGCCGCCGTCGAAATATTTCTCTTT
>DHAI01000052.1:7491-9992 GCA_002397355.1 Ruminococcaceae bacterium UBA4958
AAACTGGGAAAGCGCCGTTGCGGCGGCCCCCATCATCTGATTCATGACCTCGCAGATGGCGCCGATGTTCATCTCGTCCATGACGAATTCACGGTCGGAAAAATCAGTATGCAGGAGAAGGCCGACGATCACCTTGACGTCCGATTCCTTCAGGATCAGGATGTTTTTGCCGGAAAGGCCGTTCACATAGTTGATTTCGACGCCGACGGCCGGTTCGTACATCTTGAAATCGAACTCGCTGGAGTGGATGACTTTGACGTCCGGCGTCGTGATTTTGACCGGCTGCCCGAGCAGCTCCGAGACGGAAGTCGCGGAGGAACCAAGGCTGATGTTCAGGATTTCCCCGATCGCGTCGGTTTCCATGCTGGAAAAGAGCTGGTCTGATCCCAAGTAAATCACCTTTTTCGAAGTTTATTGGAGGATTTTACTGATTTTGACCGCGTAATGCTTCTCTTTGGTCCCCAGTTCACCGCTGAACCACTCCTGACTTTCCACATTCACGGCGATGGATTTTTCGGAAACCTTCGTATGAAGCGGAATGACGTCCCCTCTCTGCAGGGCAAGCAGCTCCCGCAGGGAAACATCCGCCTTGCCCAGGACTGCGGAAACCGTCAGCTCCGTGTCCCTCAGGCTGTCCATGATGGCGCCCCTGCGGTGCTTTTCCTGCTTCGGATCGCTTTTTTTCGACACCTTGACGTACCTGGAATCGAAGATCTTGAAAATCTCCTCGAGGGACGCCGCCGGGAGGCAGACGTTCACATTGCCCTTGAGCTCGTTGAGCGTCACCTCGATCACGACGATGGCGACCGACTCGTCCTGCTGGATGAACTGGACCGTCTGGGCGTTGGTCTCCACGCGGTCGAGCGTGTGCTCCAGCTCGAATGAATTGCTCCAGGCGCTTTTCAGGATGCCGGCCATCCGTTTGAACAGATATTCCATCAGGGAAAGCTCGATATCGGTGTAATCCCTGTCCACCAGGTACCCGGAACCGTTTCCGCCAAGCATGCGGTCGAGGATATAGAACGAGACGGGCCGGGAAATCTCAACCAGGATCTGCTTGTCGTCGATATTGCACTCCTTGTTGTGCATGCCGATGACGCCGACAAGGATGGAGTCGCTGAGCGCGTTGCTGAATTCCCGGTACTCCTCCTCCTCCGCCTGAAGGACCTCCGTCTGGCAGGACATCCGCAGCAGACTGGACAGGTAGAGCGCGAACAGCCTGGAAAAGTTGTCGAATATATTTTCAAGGAGCCTGAGCTGTTCCCTCGTGAACTTTTTCGGCGAAAGGAAATCGTATTCCTTGACCTTTTTGGCGGAAGACTGCTCCTCGATCGCCTTGAAGTCCACGTTCCCGCTCCGGAGCTTGCCGAGCAGTTCGTCGATCTGCTGCTGGGACAAAACCTCTGCCATACCTACCGCCATTCTCCGCACTGATCAGAATGCAGGACCGCATATTTAAAAGCTTGAACCCCGTGCGAACGGACTCAAACATGATTTTTCAGGCAAACCCGCCGGACGCGGCGCGGCCGCTCAGTTCTTCATGTTGACGAGCGTCTGCAGCATCTCGTCGTTGACCGTGACGATCTTCGTGTTCGCCTGGAACCCGCGCTCAAACTGGATCATGTTGGTAAACTCATTCGCCAGGTCCGTGCCGGAAGCCTCCAGCGCGCCGGTCACGAGCTGGCCCGTGGCGCTTCCGCCGGGCTTTTCGTAGGTCGCCGCCCCGGTGTTTCCGCTGTCCGCCGAGTAGTAGGAATTCCCCACCGCCGTAAGGCCGGCGGGATTGATGAAATAGGCGAGACGGAGCTGGCCGATGGTCACCGGCGTCCCGTTTTGGTTTGCCGTGATGGAGCCGTCCTCGCCGATGGAAATGCTGCTGATCGGGTCGGTATCCGTGTAGTGGATCGGCTCGGGCCCGGTGGCGCTGCTGCCCTCGTTGATGCCGCAGACATAGTTGCCGGCGCCGTCCGTCAGATAGCCGTTGTGGTCGAGCTTCAAATTGTCGCCCACGCGCGTGTAAAGGTACCCGCTTCCGTTCTTCACGACGAAGTACCCTTCCCCGTTGATGAAACAGTCCGTAGGATTATTGGTCGCAACCATGCCCGTCTGGCCGGAAGCGTTCACCTCCACCGCCGAAGCGGCGGCGCCGTAGCCCACCTGCGAGGGATTGGTGCCTCCCTCGGTTCCCGCCACACCGGCTTTCCCCGCGGAAAGCGTCTGGTACATGATGTCGCGGAACATGGTGGTGGAGGGTTTGAATCCGTAAGTGTTCACGTTGGAGATATTGTTGCCGACGACGTCCATCGCCGTCTGGTGTGCTTTCAGCCCCGCCACGGCGGACGACATTGACCTTGAAAGAGCCATGATTTTTTACTCCCTTTCCTTCGCGGAACCGCACGGGCTTTTCTGTCGTGCAAAGTCCGGCGGTGCCTGCTTGACGTTGGTGAAAAAACAGTTTTCTTGACCGGACGCCTTCCGTGCCCGTCCGTTTGTCCGTCAGC
>DHAI01000054.1 GCA_002397355.1 Ruminococcaceae bacterium UBA4958
TTCTGGCCCAGCGCGAAGGCGAGCTTTTCTTCCGTTTTCCTGTCCAACATCGTCATAAAGCCAAAAAGCCGGAGCCTAGACGCTCCGGCTTTCTCCTTTTCCCTTATTTTGCATGCGGCTCAGCCGCTCGGCCCGGGCCCACGTTTCGCGGTAGTCGCGTATCGCCGGCGCAATCCTGTCGAGGGCGTCGGCGTCGTGGGAAATGCCGGCCTTGATGATTTCTCCGATGAAATAGGCGTAGACCTTCCGCAGGTCCGCCGAGATGCTGTACCTGTCGTCCAGAATGGCGCACAGGTAATTCAGAATGTCCTTGCACTTTGCCGTGCACCTCTTACCGGCCTCAAGGTTGCCGCGGCGGAACAGGATCGAAGCGTATTTCAGGTTTTTCAGTTCCTCGTCGAAGAGCCGGACAAGCAGCTCGCCCCTCGACATCGTGCTGATCGCCTGCTCCTGGTACTGCAGGATCGGGTTGGTGCCCTCAGCCATGAAAAATTCCTCTTTTCACTGGAAGGGATCAGGATGAAGACGAGTTGCCCATCATGGAGGAAAAATAAGAGCTCTGCGCCATCAGGACGCTGAGGGATTGCTCCATCGCGGTGAACTGGTCCCAGTAGCGGTCTTCCTCCGTTTTGAGCTCGTCCTTCAGGTCGCTGATCGTGTTTTTGTAGTCGGCGATCTGTTCGCCGAGCTCGCTCGTATCGGTCGCTCTGGAATTCGTCCCGGCGATCAGGAGAAGCGTGCCGTCCCCGCCGAATGTCCCCACGTTTCTGTCGAGCACGTCCTTGACGCGCTGGGAAACGCCGTCCTCGGCGGTAAACAGCGACGCAACCCGATCCGGATTCGCGGCGATCGCCTGCTTCAGCGCCTCGGGGTCGATCGTGAGCTGCCCGCCGGAGGTATAGTCGTAGGCGGCGGTGGAGATCCCGATCGGGCCGAGGGATGTTCCGGCGGAATCCACGATGCCCGTCATGGCGCTGCGCAGGTCGGAAAGAAGATTGCTCAGCGTGGAATCGTTCTGCAGGATCCCTTCCTTCGCCTTGCTTTCCCACTTTGTGATCTCCGATTCGCTCATGCTTTCCTTCTGGTCGTCGGTGAGCGGCGGGTAGTCGCCGTCGCTTTTGGTCGTGACGGCGGTGTTGATGCTGTCGATGATCTTGTTGTAGTCGTTTACGAAATCGCTGATCTTTTGATACAGGTCGTCCACGTTGCTGTCCGATGAAAAGGTGATGCCGGCGTCGTCCACGCCTTCCGGCGTCGTCCCGGTCACCGTCAGGTTCACCCCGTCGATCGTCGTCGTGTTGGAGGACCGCGTGACGTCGAGCTCACTGCCGTTCAGCGTGACGGACATCTTCAGGTCGGTGCCGCCTTTGGCGATTCCGCCGCCGCCTGCGCCGAACAGAACAGCCGCGAGATTCCCGCCGTTTTCCGCGTCCGAAACATCCGTTTTGCCGTGGGAGCCTGTCTCGTCGTATGTGATGCGGAACGTATCCGTCGTCTGGGAATAGGAAGCGGTCACGTTGGCGTCCCCGTCGCCGTTGATCTTTGCGACGACGTCGCTCAGGGTGTCGTCGTTCGAGAACGTGAAATCTTTGCCGTTTATCGTGATCACATACTTGCCCGCGTTTTCGTCGGAGCCGGTTTCGAGGGGCTCGCTGAGCTTTCCGGAAAGCTCGCCGAGCGTTTTGGACATTTCCGCGCGGTTGGTTTCTCCGGAATCGATGCGCAGGGCACCGCCGGCGCTCAGAACGTCTGCGTCGTCCGAGGAGGCGAGGGAGAGCACGGCGTTCGGGCCTGCCGTGAAGACGAGCCTGCCGTCCGCGCCGTCGGAGACGGCGACCTTTCCGCTTCCGAAGGCGCCGTCGAGTTTCCGCGAGAGGTATGCCGCCACGCCCTTGGCACTGCTGAAATCCTCCCCCGCTTTCAGGTCGTTTTCGTCGAAGGAGACCGTTTTCTGCAGCCCGTCCAGGTCGAACGTGACGGAATGCCCGGAAAGCGTGTCGGCGAGGTAGGAGGTCGTCAGGGCGTTTTTGTCGATCCCGGCGCCGGAAACGGTCCCGGACGCTTCGCCGCCCGCCGTCAGGCCGAGGCCTTCCAGAAGGTTTTGCGATCCGCCCGCGACGGAGACCGTGGCGCCGCTGCCGTCTGCCTGAAAAGAGATGCTTCCGCCCTCTGCGGAAACGGTGATCTTGCCCTTCAAATCGTCGTCGGCGTCGATTTGCTTTTCGAAAAGCGCGGCGATATTTTTCGCAATGGAATCCTGTGTGCCGTCGGAGATGTCGTAATCGGAACCGAGCGCGAGGGTGTACTCCTGGCCGTTGACGTTCAGCTTGAGTTCGGAGTCCGCGCCGACGGTTTTGTTGAAAAGGTAGCTTCCCGTGGTTGCGTCCACCTCGGAGCCTGTGATGGAGGAACCGGAGGAACCGTCGGTGAAGCCGAGCGCTTTGAGAAATTTTTTCCCCGACATGTCGGATGGGTCGTCGGACTGATAGGAGGAGATCCGCACCGACTTGGAAGCGTCGGCGGTTTTCAGCGTGATTTTGCCGCCGGCGTCCTTTCCAAAGTTCAGTTTTCCGTTCAGGCCGTCCGTGGCTCCGACCTGTTTGTTCAGCTCGTCGACGATTTTCTGCACCTTGTCTTCGGACGCATCCGCGGAGTCAAGCTGAAGATCTTCCCCGAGGCGGATGTCGTAATCCGTCCCTTCGTAGCTCAGAACGAGGATTTTGCCCCCGACGTCCGATTTGGTCCATTCCGTCTGGATCTTGCCGGAGGCGATGGTTTCGCCCGTCACTTTCCGGCTTGAGGTATAGGAGGCTCGGGAAGCAAGCTGCGAGATGCTCCGGATGGTCATATCCTGCGCGTTGCCCGCGCTCCCGGTCGCGCTGACCAGGGGGGAAGAACTGGTGATCGAGGTGAGATCGAAGGAAGAGGAGCTGAGAAAATTCGTGCCCTTGTTGGCGTACGAAAAATAGGTGTTGGAAAAGGTCTGCAGTTGGGAAATGATGTCGCGGTAGGCTTCCTGTTTCCACTCCGCAATCTGTTCTTTCTGAGTCCTGGAATCGATCTTCCCCTGCGTGCCGGCCACAAGCTTTTTGATGATGCTGTCCGTGTCGAGCCCGGAAACCAGCTCCGTCCCGCTCAGACGCAGGCGGGAAGAGGTCAGAAGAGAGGCGGACGACGAACTTGCGGTTGAAGATGAACTCATGGGGAACCCCTCCGTTCGGATGATGTCTCTGCCTTATATATCGGCCGGCAGGGATAAAAGTTTAGCGGGCGGAATCGCATTCCGCCCGCTTCCGGGGTATGGTCAGTACTTGTCTGCGTAGACCGGCACGGCCGGCACCGGCGCTTTTCCCGGCGCGGGTTTCCCCTCGGCGGCTTTGCGCCCCTCGGGCCTGCGCTCCGCCGGCCTGGCGGCCGCAGGAGCCCCTTCCGCCTTTGCCCGCTTCGCCAATTTCAATCCGGAAAGGGCCTGCTTCATGTTCTGGGCCTGAGCCGACAGCTCTTCGCTCGCGGCGGCGCTTTGCTCGGCGGTGGCGGAATTGGTCTGGACGACCGCCGAGATCTGCTGCACCCCCTGCGTGATCTGGTTGATGGAGGTTGCCTGCTGATTGCTTTCTTCCGCGATCTCGTTGATCAGGCGGTCCGCGTTCGCTGCGGACTCCATCACTTTGCCGAGAGTCTTTTTCGTGGAATCCGCGACCTTCGAACCGTTGGACACGGCTTTGAGGGCGTTTTCAATCAGCGTCGTTGTGTCCTTGGCCGCTTCCGCGCTCTTGCTTGCGAGGTTGCGCACCTCGTCCGCGACGACGGCGAAGCCCTTGCCCGCGGAACCGGCCCGCGCCGCCTCCACGGCCGCGTTCAGAGCGAGGATATTGGTCTGAAAGGCGATGTTGTTGATCGTCTTGATAATATCGCTGATTTTCGTGGATGTTTCGCTGATCTCCGCCATGGCCCTGACCATCTCTTCCATCTCGGCGTTGGATTCCACGACCTCCTCCTTTGCGGCGACGGAGGCCCGGCTGGCGCCCGCGGCGTTGGAAGCCGTCTTTTTTACATTGCCGGAAATTTCGAGAATCGTTGCGGAAAGCTCCTGGATGGAGCTGGCCTGCTCCGTCGCTCCCTGCGCGAGGGCCTGGGCGCCGCTCGAGACCTGCTCCGCTCCGCTGGCCGTCTGGTCCGCGGCGCTGTTGATGCCTGCGAACAGATCGTTCAGCGAGCGGACGATCTTCTTCAGCGTCACGTTCATCCGCTCCCAGTCTCCCGTCCAGACGTAGGCGGCGTCTTCGGTGAAATCGCCGGAAGCGAGGCCTTCGAGCATATGGATGATTTCCGTGATCGCCCTGTTGAGCTTGTCGCTGAAGGCGTTCAGGCTGTTGGAGAGTTCGCCGAATTCATCGTCGGCGCTGTAATTCACATGGACGTTCAGCTTCCCTTTCGCGAGGTCGTCCACAGCGTGCTTCAGCGCCTGCGCGGGTTCCCTGACGGATTTTGCGAGCTTCAGGGCCAGAAGGACCGACAGTATGGCGAACGCAGCGATGGCGACGGTGCTGGTGACGCGCAGCATCGAGAGAGTCTGCGCCATGTTGCCGCCGCCCGTTTCGACGATTTTTAATATGAAGACGACAAGGGCGATAAAAAGGATGTCGATGATGCAGATCCACAGCAGAAACCTGTTGCGCAGCTTTGAACTCCCGGCTTTTTTCATTTTGTACCCCTTCTCCATCGATTTTCTCAGGCTATGCTTATTCCCCGGCGGCTGGTTTTTCCGCTTTTTTCAAGGAAGCAATTTTGCCGCCGGCATCCTTTTCTCCCGGGGCCGCTTTGCTCTCCGCAGCGGTTTTTCCGGCCTCCGCTTCCCCGGAAACCGGCTTCGCCGTTTGCCCGGCCGTTCCGCACACATCTTTCCGCTCGCTTTCCGTCAGAATTTTTCCAACGTCGAGGAGGAGGACGACACGCTCTCCGATCCGACCGATCCCCGTCAGATATTTGTTGGTGGTGTCGCTTGAGACTTTCGGAGGCGCGGAGATGCCGTCGCTTTCCAAATCCGTCACTTCGTCGACGGAATCCACGATGAATCCCATGCAGGCGTCCTCCATGCGCGTGACGACGATGCAGGTGCCCTCGTTGTACGGGATGGCCGGCTTGCCGAAGCGGAGCCGGATATCGATCACGGGGATGATGTTTCCCCGCAGATTGATGACGCCCTTGACGTATTTCGGAAAGTCCGGCAGAGGCGTGATCTCCTGAATGCCGATGATCTGTACGACGTCGGCGATGGGGATTCCGAACAGCTCGTTGTCTGTTCGGAACGTGAGGTATTTCCGGCCGATGACGTCCCCGTTTTCCGCTTCGTCGCCGGCAGCCTTCGTCTCGCCTAAGTCCTGCATGTCTTTCACCTCGCCCTGAATTTCGATTCGCCCGGGGCCGGAAAAGCCGCCGCGGCCCGTTTCGGCTTTCCCCGGATCATTGCGCCACCGCCTGCTTCGGCGGCGCATAGGAACTTTCCGCGCTTCCGCGGGCGTGCTCGTCCAGAACCTTCGCAATGTCGAGCACGAGCGCGGAGCCGCAGGAAAGGGAAGCAATGCCGCATACGTACCGGTTGCCGGCGCGGCTTTTGTACTTCGGGTTTTCGCTGAGCTGGTTCTTCGCCACGTCGGTCACGTCGTTGACGGAGTCTGCGATCAGACCGACCGTCATCTCGCCGGACTCCACGATGACGACGCTTGTCTGGGCGCCGTATTCCTTTTCCTCTTTGCGGAATTTCAGCCGCATGTCGATCAGGGGGACGATCTTTCCCCTCAGGTTGATGACGCCTTTCACGTACGGAGGCAGGCCGGGCAGAAACGTGATCGCCTGCATCCGGATGATCTCCGCGACCCGGCTTGTGGAAACGGCGTAGAGCTGCCCGTCGATGAAAAAAGTGAGGTATTTTTCCGACGAGGTATCGTCGATGACGGAAAGAGTCTGGTTCCGCGCGGTTCCGCTGCTTTTCATTCGCACTCATCTCTTCTGCCGTAACGGCATGATTATAAAAGACTCGACGCGCCCGGCCTGTATAACATATCGGCCGTTTCCCGGGGAAAGTTAGAAAAATCCTGAAAAATTATCCCCGAACGGTTAAGGCTTTTCCCGTTTTCCGCCGGTTTCCGCGCCGTTTTCGGGCGGCCGGGCCGCTTTTCCTTTCGCGCTTGCGGTAAACCCGAGAAAATAAACGTAGAGGTCGGCAATGGCGCGGTAAAGTTCCGGCGGGACCCGGGTTTCGGAATGCAGCTGCGAGAGAACGCAGGCGAGGGAATCGTCCTGGAAGACGGGAACGCCGTTGTCCTGCGCGATTTCGATGATTTGCTGCGCGGTGCAGCCGACGCCGGAAGCGACCACCACGGGCGCGGAGCTTTCCGGGGACTGCTCGTATTTCAGCGCCGCGGCTTTCTGGAGCTTTTCAAACTGTGACATTGACGGCATGCTTCCTTTCCTCGACCTTTTTCATGATTTCCCGCTCTATTTTCGGTTCCCGGCAGGGAGAGACATCCGTTTTACTGAGGAAAAGCCCGTTTTTCCCGAAGATGGAGGCGAGCGCCTCCCGGATCTCGCCCCGGCTGCCGTCCAGAGCGGGGGGGTACCCCAGGGAAAGCTCCGCGTCTTTCCCGGTCAGAGCCACGGACGCCTCGAAATGCCCGAGGTCCTGGATCTCGAAGCTCAGGAATACGCGCAGGGGCTTGTCGGCCGCGGGGGCGCCGGCCGGGCGGGCGGAGCCGTCGTCCTTTTCCACCCACATCTGCGCGAAAAGATAACGGCCGCCGTAGACGCAGGGGAGGAAGAGGTGCGTAAACGGCATGTAGACGCTGCTGTCGAGCAGCAGGGAGCTGCAAACGTCCTTCCAGACGGGCTGCTGCCCGGAGGGAAGGCCCGTTTCGGCCCCATCGCGGCCGCGCTGCTTCAGCAGAGAGACAAGGGAATCCAGAAATTCGTTCCGGGGCGTTTGCCCCATCTTTTTCAGTTCTTCGGCGAAAAGGGCTTGCATCGCGTCGACGGTGCCTTTCGGCAGGTTCAGGTTGTATGTTGCATAGTCGAGCAATCTGCGGAAGCTTCCGGCCACATTCGTTTTTACACCCGCTTCCAGCATGGTGATGTGGTGCAGGAGCAGGGAGACGGTTTCGCGGGACTTGCCGTAGTCGTTTGTGCGCGAAACGTACCGGCACAGCAGCGGAAGGATTTCCCCCTTGAGGACGCCGAGGTTTGCCGGGGCGTCCTCGACGGGCCGCTCCCCGCTGAGCTTCCCGGCAAGGGTTTTCAGGCTCTCGGCGTATTTCCCGGGGATTTGCCCGGCGATGGTTTTCACATCCCGGAGGATGGATCTTGTCGCGCTGTCCGCGTTCCGGAACGCGTCGTAAGCTTTAAGAAAACCGGCAAGCTGCAGGTCGAACCCCGCGTCGCCTCCATTTTCCGAGAGGAGGTTCAAAAGCCGGAAGAACGGCCCGCTGAACTCGGAGCCGTTTTCTTGCTGGAACCGGAGATTTTCGAGGATCTCCTCCTCGCTGGCGGGCAGCGCTTCCACGAGCCGCCCGAGCGGCGTAGGCTCCGTCTGGCGTCCCTGCGCCGCGACCGCGTCGCCGAGCGCCCTGCCGAGCGATTTTGAAAGCGGCGGCGTGCTGCGGAGCTGCCGGATGAATTTCCCGTAGACGGACTCGAGGTTCAGCAGAAGCTCCAGGGACCGGCTGGCTTCGCCTTGTTCCGGCGCGTTCGGCTGAGCCGCCCTCGCCGGATTGACCGCCTCGGCGTTTGACGGTTCCTTCAGGGGATTTGTTTTTCCGGCTCCCTCGTTTGCGGGGATGGGAGCGGTAATGCGCAGGTTATCCGGCACAAAAACACCTCTTTCTATGATTTTTCGCGCGCCAAAAGTCAATTTTCCGGAAACGCGTCCGATATATAAAGCGTAAGGCCATTGTCGTCGGTTTTCAAGTTCGCGAGGGATAAGGAGGAAAGCGCGTATGGATCACGGCAACGATTCCATGCTGGATGCTTTTTTGTTTGAGACGGACGATCTGCTCGAGCGCCTGGACGGCATCCTGATTTCATGCGAAAAGAACAAAAATCTGGATACGGACAGCGTCAACGAGATTTTCAGGATCATGCATACCATCAAAGGCTCCTCCGCGATGATGCGGCTCGACAGCATCACGGAGGTGGCTTACCTAATAGAATGGACGATGTGTCTCTTGCTACAACGTAATAAGGTTGTTTTTTCAATAATGATTTAAAAACGTCTTCGTCGGCTTTGATGTTGTTTATCTCATAGTTTATGCTCTCAACTTGTAAACTTTTCATCAGAATTGATAAAACCAAATTAGCACTTAATATAGAAATTGCATAAACGAAGCTCGTGATTATCAAACCCAAAAATGTTATATGTGAAGGAAAAAAAAATCCGAAGATAAGATTAATAACAAAAAGTATCCACAATAATGCAATCACTATAAGGCATAAAGGACACCACTGTCTGGTTTTGAATTTCTGATACCAAATAC
>DHAI01000039.1:0-5431 GCA_002397355.1 Ruminococcaceae bacterium UBA4958
CCCCGGCTGTGCCGGGGGGTAACGATTGGCGGGATCAGCCGCACGTAATGAGGTATTTTCCCTTTGCGCGCAGCCCGGGGTCGGAAAGAATTGCGGGAAGCTTTTCCACGGGGGCCACCGCATGAACCATCGAGCTTACGTCGATCTTCCCGGATTCGATCAGCGCGAGCGCCCGCGAAAACGTATAGGGATTGATATAGGAGGCTTTCAGCGTGATCTCCTTTTTGAACAGTTCGAACGGTCTGATTTGGACCGTGTCGGCGGGCGCCGTCAACCCGAACATCATGACGATGGAATGCCGGCCGGCGATTTCGACCGCCGTGCCGATCGTGCCGGTTTTGCCGACGCACTCGATCACGGTTCCGACGCGCTGAACACCGGCAGCCGCGAGCGCTTTTGGCACGTCGCAGCCCGTCGGATTCACGGCGACGTCGGCGCCGAGGCTCAGCGCCTGTTTGCGCTTGCTTTCGACCGGTTCGACGGCGATGATTTTTGCGGCGCCCCTCAGCCTGGCAAGCTGGATCATGATCAGGCCGATCATCCCGCAGCCGATGACGGCCACCGTGCCGCCGCACTCGATTTCGCACAGGTCGATGCCGTGGATGCAGCACGAAACCGGCTCCGTCATGGCGGCCTTTTCGCAGGTCAGCTCCGGCCCGAACTTGTAGACCTGGGACTCGGGCACAGCGCAGTATTCGGCGAATCCGCCGTCGACCGTCGTGCCGATCCCCACCATGTGCTCGCAGAAGTGGCCGATCCCGCTTCTGCAGTAATCGCACTGCCCGCACAGCTTGTTGGGATCGACGCACACCCGGTCGCCGGCCGAAACGCCGCTTACCTTTGCGCCCGCGCGGATCACCTCGCCGGAAAATTCGTGCCCGAGAACCGTGTGCGGGGGGCTTTTGGCCGCCCCCTCGTCCCCGTTGAAGATATGGACGTCGGTGCCGCATACCCCGCAGGCGCGGACGCGGATCAGAACGTCCCGCTCACCGATTTCAGGCGTTGGGATTTCCTCGATCCGGATGTCGTGTTTCCCGTAGAAAACTGCCGCTTTCATATGATCTGCCTCCCCTTTCCGCAGCGCTGTATTTCGGCGGTTTGCACCGCCGTGCCACGGTTTTTTTCACCCCCTATGCTAATCCTTTTTTCTCCCGCGATGACTGTAAATTGGAAATATCCGCGGCCGGCCGGTTTTCGGCATAGACGGCCGCATCCGTCGGAGTCCGCCAAAATTTTACAAAGGCCCTTCATCTTCCGTCTTATTTGTCGATATTATTATTGGTAATTTTTTTGGAGAAAGAACCCCCACGAAAATAATCGGCGGTTCCCGTTCTGATTTTTATTTGACTCAGGAGGATTCAGTCATGCGGCAGAGAAAACTGATGGTGAAGATTTTGTCCTGTATCGGCATCCCGGTTGCGGTCGTTTTTCTTCTCGCGATCGTTTTTATCACCCGGAACATCAAGCAGTCGGTCACGCAGCTTTCGGAGAGCAACCTGACCGAGAAATCGCAGTCCGCCTCGTACCAGATAGAAAAGTACTTCTCGAAGTACGTCAATATTGCCGAGCACCTGAAGCTCGATACCACGTTTCAGTATTTTCTGAAAAATACCGCTTCCAAACCCAACCCGAAAGATGTTGCCGGGTACCGGCAGGTTCAGGACACGGTAAACAACATCACGCGGTCGGATGAAAATATCGTGGACACATGGGTGGCCGACACCGCCACGAACCACTGCGTCGACATCCTGGACGGCCTTTCGTCGGATTTCGTGATCTCCTCGCGCCCCTGGTACAAAACGCTGGCGGCAGCGGGGAAAACCGTGATTACGGATCCCTATGAGGACGTTGAGACGAAAGCGCTGACCGTGAGCGTCATCACCCCGTATTACAAGGAGGACGGCAAGAGCATGATCGGGGTGTTCGCCGTCGATATCACTTTAAACAGCCTTTACGATACCATCAAGGAGTACCGGCTGGGCGGGAACGGGTTTTATATCCTCACCAGCGCCAACGGCCAGCTTGTCTATTTCCCCAACGAAGCGATGAAGAACAAAAGCGTCGCGGAGTCCGGCATGTCCGGAAACGTGATCCGGGGGATCCAGGACAAAAAAGCGCAGTTCCTTTCCTACACGGCGCTCGGAAAAACGAATTACGGCTATATATCCACCATCGGCAATACCGGCTGGACCGTGACGACCGGTCTGCCGTCCGACGAGTTCTCCAGCTCCTACCGGGAGGTGCTGCAGAATCTTCTGTGGATTTTCGCGGCGGCCCTGGTTTTGATTGTCGCTCTGATCGCGCTCGTTTCGAGGAGCATCACGAAACCCCTGATCCAGCTGAAAGCGTCCGCGAACAGCATCGCGGACGGAAATCTGGACGTGCGCGTCGAGGTGAGGTCCTCCGATGAGGTCGGTCAGGTCGCGCAGGCCGTCTCCAAAACGGTCGGCCGCCTGAAGCAGTACATCGCCTATATCGACGAGATCTCCGCCGTGCTGGATCAGCTCGCCGCGGGCAACCTGAGGTTTGAGCTGCACTGCGATTACGCCGGGGAGTTTTCAAAAATCAGGGATTCCCTGGAGAACATCAAGACGACGCTCCTCGAAACGGTATCCAATATCAATATTTCCGCCGATCAGGTGGCGACCGGCTCCGAGCAGGTGTCGAACGCCTCCCAGGCGCTTGCGCAGGGCGCGACGGAACAGGCGAGCTCGATTGAGGAGCTCTCGGCTTCCGTTACGGAAATCTCGCATGACGTCGATCGAAACGCGGAGAACGCGGCTTCCGCGGACAGCCTCGCAAAATCGGTGGCCTCCGAATTCAAGCGCGGGAACGAGCTGATGCGGCGGATGATGGACGCCATGTCCGACATCAGCGCGTCCTCCGCCTCGATCGGCAAGATCATCAAGGTGATTCAGGACATCGCGTTCCAGACGAACATCCTCGCGCTGAACGCCGCCGTCGAAGCGGCGCGCGCGGGAGAAGCGGGCAGAGGCTTCTCCGTCGTGGCGGAAGAGGTGAGGAATCTGGCCGGTAAAAGCGCGGATGCCGCGAAAGACACCAGCGGCCTCGTCCAGAAAGAAATCCAGTCCGTCCGGAACGGCTCCAAGATCGCGGATGAGACGTCGCAGACGTTCGGCAATATTCTGAACTCGTCCGATCGTTCCGCCGAACTGGTGAAGCGGATCGCGGAGGCCTGCAAGAAACAGTCCGCCTCGATTCAGCAGGTCATGCAGGGACTGAACCAGATCTCCGCCGTCGTCCAGAATAATTCGGCCACGTCGGAGGAGAGCGCGGCTTCCAGCGAGGAGCTCAGCGGGCAGGCCCGGTCCCTGAAAGAGTTGATCCGGCATTTCAAAACGGAATAGGCGGCTGACCTTTTTCCGGTTTCCTGCGGCCCGGGCGTTTTCGCGGCGCCCGGGCTTTTTGCTGCCCGCTGGCGGCGCCTTCTTTCCGGCGCCGCCGGAGCGGAAAACGCGGTTTTCCCCCGGTGGCGCCCGGCCGTGGTTTGCGTGCTTTTTGGAAGACATTTTACAGATACACTCTCTGAGGTGTCTTCACATAATATGGATTGTAAAAGACAAGGATTAATTGCCTTTTGTAAGGAAGGAGCTTCATCATGGATAATTATCCCAGTAATTTATATACTGCACAGAGCACGGGCTTTTGCGGCGGCTGTGGCGGCTGCGGCGGCGGAACCGGTGGCGGAACCGGCGGCGGAACTGGTACCGGCACGGGAAATTCTGTCTCCCGCGGGGCCGTCCTCAGCTGCGGGTCCGGGTCTGCAGGTCCGCTGCCGATCTTGGATCTGGCCGGATCCAGCATTGTGAACCCTTACTCTGTCGCCAGTGTGACGCTGAATCTGAAGGGACTTAGAAATCCGAGCGTCCTGGTCACGTTCACCGGCCTCATCAATGTGCCGATAGGCGCGCTGCCGAATATCACCTTCAGGATGAGGAAGTCGTGCAACGGCGCGTCTCAGGCCGTTGGGGGAAGCTACACCTACAGTTCCGCCGTCGACGCCCTCCACAGCGAGACCTTCTGCTTCCAGGTCTGCGACTGCGGTGAGTGCTGCGACTGCGTAACCTATACGGTGGAGATTTCGAACGCGACGCTTGCCCAGGCGGGCACGACGGTCAGCGGGACCGTTTCCGCGATCGCCGCGGATGGAAGATGCTGCTGACGCCGATTGGCTGAAAAGCGGAAAACTGCAGGGAGGGCGGGCTTTAACCGCCCTCCCTGCGCATTCTTTCCTTTTCCGGTCCCTTCCGGTTGACGGGGAGGGAGCCGAAGTTTATAATAGAGCTGAAAAAGAAATTGTGAGGTGTTGTCCATGATTGCGGGCGTCTGCCTGGGGAATGTGGCGGTCGACTGCAGGGATGCGCGGAAGCTTCAGGATTTCTATGCCGGGCTTCTCGGCTGGGAAAAGCTCGAAATGTACGGCTGCCCCGCGGTGCGCAGCCGGAGCGGCGTCGTGTTTCTGTTCCTGCCCGCGGATGATTTCGACTATGCCCGTCCCGTGTGGCCGGAAGAGCCGGGGAAGCAGCAGAAGCAGATGCACTTTGATTTTCAGGTCGACGATCTGCCGTCCGCGGTCGGGCAGGCGGAAGCGCTCGGCGCCGCCAGGGCGGAGAGCCAGTACGGCGGCGGCCGCTGGGTGACGATGCTGGACCCGGAAGGCCATCCCTTCTGTCTGTGTGCAAAATAACCGCGGCCGAAAGGCAACATGCGGGAAGGTGGGCATACGGCGCGCTCCGGCCGTCGCGCGGGCGGTTCATAACGCTTCCACGGCGCAGGTGATGAGGGGGACAACCTGCTTTTTGCGCGACACGACGCCTTTCAGGAAGACGCTGTCCTCGCCGGCGGCCGGGTGGAAAGCGCTCTGGATGAGCTTGTCGCCGTCGCCGTCGAAAAGGATCGCGGAGCCTTCGTTCACGATGTCGGTGATCATCAGCAGGAGCAGGCCGTAGCCGTTCGCCTTGCGGAAGCTCCGCATGTATTCCAGCAGGCCGGGTTTCAGGCTGTCGAGGCTGCGCGGATCGTAGGAGTTGATCTGCCCGATGCCGACCTTGTATTTGCCGATCATGTAGTCCTTGAAGTCGCTGCTCAGGATCTCGGCGGGGCTCATGCCTTCGAGGGACGAACCGGCGCGGAACATCCTGTCCGCGAAGCCGTCGATGTCGATCTCGGCGATGTTCGCGAGCTTGGCGGCCATTGCGGCGTCGGTATAGGTGGAGGTGGGGGAGCGCAGGCGGATCGTGTCCGAGAGGATGGCGGCGCAGAGGATGCCGGCTGTCTTCCGGGGCGGGATGATGCCGTTTTCGAAAAACATGCTGCCGATCATCGTGGACGTGCTGCCCACGATCTCGTTCCGGAAGAACACCGGGTAGCCGGTCTCGATGCCGCCGAGGCGGTGGTGGTCGATGATCTC
>DHAI01000039.1:5592-6561 GCA_002397355.1 Ruminococcaceae bacterium UBA4958
AGGCGGTGGTGGTCGATGATCTCGAGAATTTCCGCTTCCTCGATTCCGTCCACGGTCTGGGAGCGCTCGTTGTGGTCCAGCAGGATGACCTTCTTGTGCTTGTGGGAGATCAGGTGGTAGCGCGAGAGGAAGCCGAGGATGGCGCCGCCGCTGTCGACCACGGGGTAGCTGCGGAAGCGCGTTTTCAGCATGCGGTCGCGGATGTTGTCGATATAGTCGTCCGGCGAAAAAGAGATGATGCCGCGGCGCGTCATGATGCAGCCCACGGGGATGCTCTGGTTGACCAGGCGCGCCGCCGTGTAGGTGTCGTAGGCGGTTTCCAGGATCAGGCAGCCCTTTTCCCGCGCGAAAGCGGCGATGCCCGGCGCGGCTTTTCCGCCGCAGGTGAGAACGATGCAGCAGGCGCCGGATTCGATCGCCTTGCGCTGCACGTCCCCGCTGTCGCCCGTCAGTACGATATCGCCCTTTTCCAGGAAAGGCGACATGTGCTCGATCGACATGGTCGCGATCACGACCTTTCCGGTAAAGCGGAAGGCCTTTTCATCTCCCGTCACCAGGCGCGCCCGGATGGTTTCCGCGATGTTCCGCAGCGGCGTGCCGCTGACGGACAGGCTGTTCGTCTCCAGCGTGTTCATGTAGCTTTCCGTGATGTCGGAAAGGGTGACGATGCCGAGCAGCCTGCCCTTTTCGTCCGCCACGGGGAGCATTTTGCGGTTGTTTTTCTGCATGACGTTCCAGGCGGTGCGGATGGAGATGTCCGCCGAAACGGGGCTGATCCCGTCGATGTCCAGGTCGGAAACCTGCGTCCGGACGGAGTCCAAAAGCTGCGGCGCTTCCACGCCGAAGTAGTCCAGCACGAATTCGGTCTCGCGGTTGAGCTTTCCGGCCCGCGCGGCTACCGCCGGGACGCCGAGGCGCCTTTTCAGCTCCGCGTACGCGATGGCGGCGCAGATGGAATCGGTGTCGGGA
>DHAI01000121.1:0-3005 GCA_002397355.1 Ruminococcaceae bacterium UBA4958
GCCGGCCTCGGCCACGGCATCTGCGACTCCGATACCGGCCGGCTGATGCCCCTGCTGAGCGGCGACATTGTCCCCGTCACCATCAGCGGCGTCACCAAAGGCGTGAAAGGCACGCCCGGCGAGCTGCGCGGCTATTTTACCGACGACAAAGCCGCCGGCACGCTCGGGGCCAACGTTCTTTCCGGCGTCTACGGCACGCTGAACGGCTCCGCAAGCGGACAGACCGTGCAGGTAGCCATGAAGCAGGACGTGCAGGCCGGCCCCGTCAAAATCTATACGACCATTGACGGGAACACCCCGAAATTCTACGACGCAGTGATCGAGCGCATCGATTACCGCGACAGCGTCCAATCGAAAAACCTTGTTCTGCACGTCACCGACCCGCAGCTTCTTACCCAAACGGGCGGCATCGTGCAGGGCATGAGCGGCAGCCCCATCCTTCAAAACGGCAAACTTATCGGCGCCGTAACCCATGTTTTTATCAATGATCCGACGCGAGGTTACGGCATTTTCGCAGAAAAAATGCTCGTACAGTCCCAGTCGGTCGGCGCGCAGGAAAAGAAATTAGCTTCCTGAATTCTTCTTCCATTCGGATTTTTCCCCCAAATTGAAAAAAATATTTATCCTGCCTATTGCCATTTTTTCCATTATATGGTATTCTACTGTTATATTAAATCAATTTAAGGGGGACTTAAAGATATGGAAAAGCGCGTTACGATGCTGATTGCGGACGACAGCGACGAATTTAAGAACGGATATGGCAGAACCTTCGAAAATTCCGGTTTCGACGTCTCCTATGTATCCAAAGACGGCATGAAACTGCTGGAAAAAGCAGAAACGCTGCACCCCAATGTGGTTCTGACCAGTCTGTTTATGCCAAGGCTCGACGGGATCGGCGTCATGAAGGCTTTACGGACGAAACTCCACGAGGACTCGCCTCTTTTCGTTATTATGTCGAATTCAACAAGCCCCGCGCTGGAGCGCGAAGTGATGTCTTCCGGCGCTTCCTATTTCGCCGTGGCGCCATTCAGCGCCTCCGACCTGGCAGAGCGTATTTTCCAACTCTGCGCCATGAACGGCATAAAAGTACCCCAAACGCAGCAGCCGGCCGTGGAGCAGGAACCGTCGCTGAAAATCCAGGTGACCGAAATTCTCCATCAGATCGGCGTGCCGGCCCATATCAAAGGGTACCATTATCTGCGCGATTCCATTCTCATGGCGATCGAGGATCCCGACATCATCAATTCCGTCACCAAGCGCCTTTACCCCGGCGTAGCCAAGCGCTACAACACAACGGCATCCCGCGTGGAACGCGCCATACGCCACGCGATCGAGGTTGCGTGGGACAGGGGCGACGTCGACGTGCTTAACTCCTACTTTGGCTATACGATCCACAACACGCGCGGCAAGCCGACCAACAGCGAATTTATCGCGATGATCTCAGATCGGCTCAGGCTCCACATGAAGACGGCCTGACGGTTTATTTCCAATGACTATGTTTCCCCGCTTTACCGCAGCTTCCATTCGCGGTAAGGCGGGGATTTTTTATGCGGCAATTAAAAATTCAGCGAATAAGGCATGATGCGCTGCGCGGAAAGCAAAGCTCTTGCGGTAGGCCTCTGCCGTACCGGGCGGTAAAAAAGCTTCCCCGGCGGCTCGGGCTGCCTGCCGGGGAAGCGCATCGCATATTACGGCCGAAAAGTTTTTACGGAATCAAGCCGCTGCGGTATAATAGATTTCACCGCTCGAGTCTGTAACGGTGCCCAGCGAGCCGTCTTTCAGCACCACGAATTCTTTTACGGTTGCCGCGGCAATCGTGCCGGGATCCGCTACTTTAAAAGCATAGGTAACCGTATTCGTGCCGTCTGTGATATTAATATAATAGTACGCGTCCGTATCGGCCTTGCAGGGAATAGCTTCCGTGTTCGTTACGTCAATCAGCCATAAGTCTTCGCTGCTGTCCGCGTCGAACTGCGTACCGACCGCTACGGTAATCGGAACATTCATGAAAGGGTTTCCTCCTCTGTGCTCTGCGAATTGGAAGGCGGACGCCTTCCACCCCAATATATACAGGAGCGCAGACTTCGGTGCATGGCGCGGCTCCGTGCCAAATCGCCAGCAGGCGTCATATGTTAATCATGGGTGAAACGTATTGGATATCCTTGATCTGACCTGCCGGGAATCCGCCAGTCTGGCGGACGGCGCGAAATCCCCGGCGTACGCCAAAGACAGGCTTTATCTCGGGGCGGGTTTCAAAACCTACCTCTTCTTCAAGCTCCCTTCCGCGGACTTTTTCAGCAAAATCGTGAAAGCGAAACTGATCCTCTTCAAAATCCCGTTTCCGCTGATGGGCTCCTGCCCGCCATCGCACCCCGGCCAATACGGCGTCTTTCCTCTGCTGGACTATTTCAGCGCCTACAGCGGCTGGTACGCGCCGCCGAGATTCGACGCCGGCCTGCGCGTGGATTACCAGGACCAAGACGACCTCAGCTATGCGGAGATCGACATTACAAAAATCGTGTCTTCCTGGATCGAGACGGATGAGGAAAACAAAGGCCTCCTTCTGTCCGGCGCTCCGGACACGCGCTTCCTGATTTTTGCGTCCGGCCGATATGAAACCGTCGGGATGCGCCCCACGCTGCGCTTAGCCGGCAGGGGATTTTCCCGGCCGCTGAGCGTGGCGCCGTGTACCGTAAAGATCAAGCGCTGACCGGAATCATGCCCCGTTTTCCGCGAAAGCTGTGTGTTTCCGGACTCCTTTGAAAAATCCCGGTAAAAAGACGGCCGTCGACAGATGTGTTATAATGGAAGGAAAGGAAGGGGTAAGCAAATATGATCAATGTCAAGAGAATGGGTGAATTTTGCGAATTTGTGAAGCAGTACGTCCCGATCGTGATCAAATATTTCCCGGACGGTTCGTCCTCAAAGTCCTGTGAGAGCTCCGCGTGCGGCAACCCGGAGTGCAGCCTGAGCAACAACTTCAGGGGAAACGGGAAAGATTGAAA
>DHAI01000121.1:3271-3604 GCA_002397355.1 Ruminococcaceae bacterium UBA4958
CCCGAAATATAACGATCTGTAAAAATTTAATTGCTTCGGTCGATATGTTGAAAACCTGTCCGCCTCCTGTGCGGACGGGTTTTTATGCTGTTTTTCGCCGATATGCCGGCAACCACCGCCATCCAGGCCAGAGCCAGCGCAAACAGCACGGGAATCCCGGTCACGGCGAGCCATGCCCGAATCCCCGCCGCCGAACACTATAGACGAACAGCAGCAGCACAATCGGCATCAGGGTAACGGTGATATACAAGTTCCTCAAGTCGCAATTTCTTTGCCGCATATGATGTGGTGAGGTGAAATGATATGCCGAAATGCTCCTCTGGAAATAACCTT
>DHAI01000116.1:0-144 GCA_002397355.1 Ruminococcaceae bacterium UBA4958
CCCCGCGTTTTGAAACGGCGCCAGGGCCAGGCGAATTTCGCGGTCAGTCTGCAGCCGGTTTTCGGGCAGAACGGTAGCAGTCGGGGAGAGATGCTTCAGGTTCTTTGTTTTCGCATGCCCGAGGCTGCGGCGCTTTCCGTCGCA
>DHAI01000116.1:351-554 GCA_002397355.1 Ruminococcaceae bacterium UBA4958
GACCGGACCACCAGCCCTCTGACGAAATCCATCGACCGACCTCCCCTAATCCGCGTCCGTCAAAATGACCGGCCCGTCCGGGGTAATCGCTATGGAATTCTCAAAGTGTGCGGAAAGTTTTCCGTCGGCGGTGACCGTCGTCCAGCCATCCTCCAGCGTTTTTACTTCCTTCACACCCTCGTTGATCATCGGCTCGATGGCGA
>DHAI01000116.1:747-8118 GCA_002397355.1 Ruminococcaceae bacterium UBA4958
TCTTCATGCATCTTCGCGCCTACTCCGTGGCCGACATAATCGCGTACCACCGAGTAACCGCGAGCTTCGGCATACTTCTGGACCGCGCTGCCGATGTCGCCGAGTCTTCCTCCCACGACGGCCGCGCGGATCCCTTCCGCAAGGCTTTCCCTCGTCGTATCCATGAGGCGCTGCGCCTCGGGGCTTACCTTCCCGCAGGGGAACGTATAGGCGTTGTCGCCCACAAAGCCCTCATAGGTCGCGCCGACGTCGATGCTGACGATATCCCCCTCCCGGAGGATGTGCCGCTTGCTGGGTATGCCATGGATGACAACATTGTTGACGGAAACGCAGGCGCTGGCCGGAAAGCCGCCGTACCCGAGGAAGGTGGGTTTCGCGCCCTTCCCCTCGATGTAGCGGCGGGCAACGCGGTCGATCTCCCAGGTGGAAACGCCCGGCTGCACCGCGGCTCCGGCGGCTTTCAGCGCACCGGCGGCTATCCTGCCCGCTTCGCGCATGATCTTCAACTCTCGGGATGTTTTCAGAACAATCATCCGTTACACCTCGAGAGCTTTCAGAATATCGCTCTGCGTTGCGGCAAGTTCTTTCCCGCCGTCGACAACGGTCAGCTTGCCCTGCTTCCTGTAGAAGCCGACAAGCGGTTCCGTCTGGGTGTGGTAAACCTTCAGCCGTTCTTTCACGGTTTCCGGCATGTCATCCTTGCGCTGGATCAGGGTGCCTGCGCATTTGTCGCAGATACCCGCAACCTTCGACGGCATGGTGTCCACGTTGTAGGTTGCGCCGCACTTGCTGCAGACACGGCGTCCGGACAGACGTTTCAGGATCACGGCCTCGGAGGTGTCGAGCTCAACGACCTTGTCGATCCGAACCATCTTATCCAGCGCCTCGGCCTGGGGAATGGTGCGCGGGAAGCCGTCCAGAATAAAGCCCTTTTTGCAGTCGGCTTTGCTCAGGCGTTCGCGGATGATGCCGATCACAATCTCATCCGGAACAAGCTTGCCCGCGTCGGCGTAAACTTTCGCCTTCAAGCCCATCTCCGTGCCGCTTTTCAGCGCTTCACGAATGATATCGCCGGTGGAGATCGCCGGGATATCGAGTTTCTTTGCGAGGACGGCGGCGTGAGTGCCTTTCCCCGCGCCGGGTGCTCCGAGAAAAATAAGATTCAATGACAAAACACTCCTTCTCAATCCAGGAAGCCCTTATAGTGCCGCATCATGAGCTGAGACTGCAGCTGCTGCACGGTTTCCAACGCGACGCCGGCAAGGATCAGAAGCGACGTTCCGCCGATGGAGAGATTCTGCATCCCGGTGGAGGCTCCGAAAATGATCGGCATCAGGGCGATAAACGCAAGGAACAGGGAACCGATGAACGTCACTTTGGAAAGGACTTTTGTGATGTAGTCGGAAGTCGGTTTTCCCGGACGGATGCCCGGTATCGTACCGTTGTTCTGACGAAGATTATTGGCCATCTCAATCGGATTATACTGAATCGTCATGTAGAAATAGGCGAACGCGATGATCAGGAAGAAATAGAGGATTGCGTAGAGCCAGCCCGTTGTTGAGAAAGCGTCGAAAAAGCCCTTCCAGAAGCCGGACGTCGGCGCGTTTTTCCCCATCAGGAATTGGATGGTGGAAGGCAGGACGAGAATGGAGCTTGCGAAAATGATCGGCATCACGCCGGAGAGGCCCACCTTGATCGGGATGTGGGTGCTCTGGCCGCCGTACATCCTGCGGCCGACCATGCGCTTCGCGTACTGGATGGGGATGCGGTGCTCCGCGTCGTACATAAACACGATCACCCACATCATCAGCACGAACAGGATGATGAAAAGCGGGACGAGGAAATAGTATTTCCCGTAGGTGGAAGGATCCTGATTCGCAGCCTGCCAGAAATTGCCCAGCGTGTTGAACACATGCGGCATTCTGGAAACAATGCCCGCGAACAGGAGGATCGATATGCCGTTCCCGACACCGTGCTGGTTGATCTGTTCGCCGAGCCACATCATCAGGGAGGCGCCGGCGGTAAAGGTCAGGACGATGACGAACGCCGCGAAAACGCCCTGCCAGCCGGTTCTGTACTTTACAATATAGGCGTTGTCGATGGAGCTGTTGCGGAGGAAGAAGTAGTAGGAGACCGCCTGGATCAGGGCGAGAACAACAGCCACATAGCGGGTGATGGCGCCGAGCCTCTTGCGGCCTTCCTCCCCTTCCTTCGCCATGCGCTCCAGCGCGGGAATGGCGACCGTCAGCAGCTCGATCACGATGGAGCTGTTGATGTAGGGCGTAACGCTCATGGCAAACAGCGTCGCCTGGGCGAAAGCGCCGCCGGAAAGCGTATCCAAGTAGTTCAGTGCCGTCCCCTGGGCCCCGACCTGGGACATGACGCCCTTCAGAGCGGTCGTGTCGAGGAACGGAACCGGGATGGCGGCGCCGAGCCGAAAGATGACGATGATGAACAAAGTAAACAGGATCTTTTTCCGCAGTTCCGGTACGGCCCAGGCGTTCTTGATCGTCTTAAACAAATCAGATCACCTCTGCCTTCCCGCCGGCAGCTTCAATCTTTTCCTTGGCGGAAGCGGAAAAAGCGTTTGCCTTCACCGTCAGTTTTTTCGTGAGTTTGCCGTTTCCAAGGATCTTGAGGCCCTCGCCGCAGATCTCCGCGATCCCGGCCCCGGCCAACGCCTTTGCGTCAACCTCCGCTCCGTCGGCGAACTTTTCCAATGAGCCGACATTCACAGCCTGGATCTTCTTTGCGAAATTGTTGACGAAGCCGCGCTTCGGGAGACGCCTCTGCAGGGGCATCTGCCCGCCTTCAAAACCGCGGCGGATGCTTCCGCCGGACCTCGCCTTCTGGCCTTTGCTGCCCTTGCCCGCAGTCTTTCCCTGACCGGAGCCGAGGCCCCTGCCGAGGCGCTTGCGTTCCTTTCTGGAGCCGGGAACCGCCGTCAGATCGTTCAACTTCATGAATTCACACCTCCTTGCTTATGCGTTGCTTACCTCGATGAGGTGGATAATCTTGGCCACCTTGCCTTTGGTCTGGGCATTGTCGGGCTGAATCGACGAGTCGCCGATTTTGGTAAGACCAAGAGCGTGGGCGGTTGCAATCTGGTCTTTTTTCGCGCCGATCAGGCTCCTGACCAGCGTCACTTTCAATTCTGCCATCTTGCTCTGCCCTCCTTTAAGCAAATAATTCCTTGACCGCCTTGCCGCGCGTCTGGGCAACCTGTTGCGCATTGCGCAGTTTGGACAGGCCGTCCATCGTGGCACGGACTACGTTGCACGGATTGTTGGAGCGGAGAGCCTTCGTGCGGATATCATGGATGCCCACGGCTTCCATGACGGAACGGACCGGGCCGCCGGCGATGACACCGGTACCTGGGGCGGCAGGCTTCATCAGCACTCTGCCGGCGCCGTAAGCTCCGATGATCTCGTGCGGAATGGTGGTTCCGCGCAGAGAAACCTTGAAGAGGTTTTTCTTCGCGTCCTCGATTCCCTTGCGGATGGCGTCCGGAACCTCGCCGGCCTTGCCGATGCCGAAACCGACCGTGCCGTTTCCGTCGCCCACGACGACGAGCGCCGCGAACTTGAAGATACGGCCGCCTTTTACGGTTTTGGACACGCGGTTGATGGCGACGACGTGCTCCTTGAGTTCCATCGCTGAAGCGTCAATCTTAGCCAAAAGATCTTCCTCCCTCTTTTAGAATTTAAGTCCGCCCTCGCGGGCGCCTTCGGCCAGTTCCTTCACGCGGCCGTGATAGATATATCCGCCGCGGTCGAAAACGACCGTCTGAATTCCCTTTTCGGCGGCGCGCCTGGCGATCATCTCGCCAACCTTGCGGGCCCCCTCTTTGTTTCCGCCGTTGCCGGCAAACTCCTTGTCCAGCGAAGAAGCCGCCGCGAGCGTCACGCCCTTCTCATCATCGATGATCTGCGCGTAAATGTTCTTGGCAGAGCGAAAAACATCCAGGCGCGGGCATGCGCCCGTTCCGGAAATCTTGCCGCGCACCCTTGTGTGGCGGTGCAGTCTGGCCTTGTTTGAATCGGCCTTGTTCACCATAGCGATTCACTCCTTACTTCTTGGCGGTCTTGCCGGCCTTGCCTTCCTTGCGGCGGATGTGCTCGGCGGCGTACTTGATGCCCTTGCCCTTGTACGGCTCCGGCGGACGTTTCTCGCGGATCTCCGCTGCAAACTGGCCGACCTGCTGCTTATCCGGCCCGTGAACGACGATTTTGTTCGCCGCGGGGCACTCGATGGTGATTCCGTCGATTTCAGGAACCGTCACCTGATGGGAAAAGCCGAGGTTCATGACGAGGTTCTTGCCCTGCTTCTGCGCACGGTAGCCGACGCCGTTGATCTCAAGCTCCTTGTGGAAGCCTTCCGTCACGCCGAGCACCATGTTGTGGATCAGAGAGCGGGTGGTCCCGTGAAGCGCCTTGTTCTCTTTCTCATCGTCGGGGCGGGTTACATGAACCTCGTTGCCCTCCACCTTCACCGTCATGTTCGGGTGGATCTTCTGCGTCAGAGCGCCCTTGGGCCCCTTGACGGTAACAACGCTGCCGTCAACCGAAACGGTGACGCCGGCGGGAATATTTATGGGTTTTCTTCCAATTCGCGACATTGCTGCACCCCCTTTTTACTACCAGACGAATGCGAGGACCTCTCCGCCCACGTTTTCCCTGCGGGCCTGGCGGTCCGTCATAACGCCCTTCGGCGTGGAGACGATCGCAACGCCGAGTCCCTTCATGACCTTCGGCATTTCTTCGGCGCTGCGGTAAATGCGCAGGCCGGGTTTGGAAACCCTTTGCAGGCCGTTGATGGCGGAAGTCTTGCCCTCGCCGTATTTCAAAGCCACTTTGATAATGCCCTGCCTGCCGTCGTCGGCGACTGTGAAATTCTTGATGTAGCCTTCATCCAGCAGGATCTGGACGATGGCCTTCTTCATGTTGGAGGAAGGAATCTCAACGGTGTCGTGCTTGGCTGTGCTCGCGTTGCGGATGCGGGTGAGCAGATCGGCAATCGTGTCTGTGATTTGCATGCCGTTACCTCCTTTGCTAAGCCTTACCAGCTTGCCTTTTTCACGCCCGGGATCTCGCCTTTATAGGCAAGTTCGCGGAAACAGATGCGGCAGACGCCGAACTTGCGGAGGTAAGCGTGCGGTCTGCCGCAGATCTTGCATCTGTTATAAGCGCGCGTCGAATATTTTGCCGGGCGGCTCTGTTTGATTTTTAATGAAGTTTTTGCCACAGTTGCAAGCCCTCCTTATCTGGCGAACGGGGCACCCATCAGCCGAAGCAGCTCACGGGATTCCTCGTCTGTTTTTGCCGTCGTGACGAAGCAGATATCCATGCCGCGGACCTTGTCGACCTTATCGTAGTCGATTTCCGGGAAGATCAGCTGCTCCTTCACACCCATGTTGTAATTGCCGCGCCCGTCGAACGAATCCGGGTTGATGCCGCGGAAATCGCGGACGCGCGGAAGAGCCACGTTGAAGAGACGGTCCATGAACTCATACATCCGCTCGCCGCGGAGCGTGACTTTCGCGCCGATCTTCATACCGGCTCTCACCTTGAAGTTCGCGACGGACTTCTTCGCCGTGCAGATCATCGGCCGCTGGCCGGTGATGGCCGAGAGATCGGTGACGACCGCGTCGATGACCTTTGAATTCTCTTTGGCCTCGCCCGCGCCCACGTTGACGACGATCTTCTCGAGCTTCGGAATCTGCATGACGCTCTTGTATGAAAACTTCTTCATCAGGGCCGGCGCGGCTTCCTTCCGATAGTACTCTTTCAGTCTGGCTGTCATGTTACTCCTCCTCACAGCGCTTCGCCGCATTTTCTGCAAATGCGTTCCTTCGTGCCGTCCTCATAGATCTTATGGCCGACACGAGTTGGCTTGCCGCAGCGGGGGCAGACGATCTGGACCTTGCTGGCATACATGGCGCCCTCGGCCTTCACGATGCCGCTCTCGTCGCCCGCCTTGCGGGGTTTCACATGCTTGGAGACCATGTTGATCTTCTCAACGATGACCTTTCCCTCTTTGGGGCTGACCTGAAGGACCTTGCCCTTCTTGCCGCGGTCTTTTCCGCTGAGGACAACAACCGTGTCCCCCGTCTTTACATGAATTTTTTTCTTCATCTCAGAGCACCTCCCAATCACAGCACTTCCGGGGCGAGGCTCAGGATCTTGACGTAGTCTCTGTCGCGCAGTTCGCGGGCAACGGGCCCGAAAATACGCGTTCCCTTCGGGTTTTTGTCGTCGCCGATGAGTACGGCTGCGTTTTCGTCGAACCGGATATAGCTTCCGTCGCCGCGGCGCACGCCCGAGGCGCTGCGCACAACGACCGCCTTGACTACGTCGCCCTTTTTCACGGTGCCGCCGGGCGCCGCCTTTTTCACGGAGGCGACGATCACGTCGCCGATATTCGCATATCTTCTTCCCGTGCCGCCCAGTACGCGGATGCACATCAGCTGCTTTGCGCCGGTGTTATCGGCAACATTCAGGTAAGTCTGCTGTTGAATCACGGTGCGTTCCTCCTTTGCACGGGGCCAATCCTATTTGGCCTTCTCGATTATTTTGACAAGGCGCCATCTTTTCTCCTTGCTCAGGGGACGAGTCTCCATCACACGCACGCGATCTCCGATGGAACATTCGTTGTTTTCATCATGCGCTTTCAGCTTGATGGTGCGCTTGATGACCTTTTTGTAGATCGGGTGCTTAACGCTGTCTTCCACTGCGACGACGATGGTCTTGTCCATCTTGTCGCTTACGACTCTGCCGACCTCGGTTTTCCTGATGTTTCTGTCGCTCACGGTGTATCCTCCCTTCCCTTATGCATCGGCGCTGTCTTTCAGCTCGTTTTCGCTCATAACCGTCTTAATGCGGGCGATATCCTTCTTCACAGCCTGAATCCGCATTGGGTTGTCGAGCTGATTGATGCTGAGCTGGAAGCGGAGGTTGAAAAGCTCGGCTTTCAGGTCCTTCAGCTTGCTTTCGAGTTCTTCCGTGCTCAATTCCCTGACTTCTGAGGCCTTCATGACTGCTCACCACCCGTTTCTTCCTTCGCAACTTCGTCCTTTGCAACGATCTTGCATCTGATCGGCAGCTTGCTTGCCGCGAGACGAAGAGCCTCTTTTGCCTCGGCTTCCGGAATGCCGCCCATTTCGAACATGACGCGGCCGGGCTTTACCACGGCCACCCAGTACTCGGGCGCGCCTTTTCCGGAACCCATGCGGACTTCGGCGGGTTTCTTTGTAACCGGCTTATCCGGGAATATCTTGATCCACACCTGGCCGAATCTCTTTGTATAGCGCGTCATGGCGACACGCGCGGCTTCGATCTGATTGGCGGTGATCCATGCCGGCTCCAGCGCCTG
>DHAI01000116.1:8181-10015 GCA_002397355.1 Ruminococcaceae bacterium UBA4958
ATCCAGACCTGGCCGAACCTCTTGGTATAGCGGGTCATGGCGACACGCGCGGCCTCAATCTGGTTGGCGGTAATCCATGCCGGCTCCAGCGCCTGAAGGCCGTACTCGCCGTAGTCGACGACGTTGCCGCGCATGCACTTTCCCTTCATGCGTCCGCGCTGGACTTTGCGGTATTTCACGCGTTTGGGCATCAGCATTATTTGCCGCCTCCTTCCCTGCGGGGCTGTTGCTGCCTGCGGTTGTCCTGAAGGACCTCGCCGCGGTAAATCCAAACTTTCACGCCGATGCGGCCGTAAGTGGTCGCGGCCTCGGCGAAGCCGTAATCGATGTCGGCGCGGATCGTCTGGAGCGGAATGGTGCCGTCGTGATACTGCTCGCGGCGGGCAATTTCGGAGCCGCCCAGGCGGCCGGAAACCTGCGTCTTGATTCCCTTCACGCCCATCCGCATCGCGCGGCCGATGCACATCTTCATCGCGCGGCGGAAAGAAATACGCTTCACGAGCTGCTGCGCGATATTCTCCGCCACGAGCTGCGCGTTCACGTCGGGGTTCTTGATCTCGACGATGTTGACCGTAACGGGCTTGCCGAGAAACTTTTCGCACTGCGTGCGGAGTTTCTCGATCTCGGTGCCGCCCTTGCCGATCACGATGCCCGGCTTTGCGCAGTGGATGTGGAGACGCACCTTCGAGGCGTCGCGTTCGATCTCTATCCTCGGCACACCGGCCGGCGCAAGCTGTTTCAGAAGCATCTTGCGGAGTTTATAGTCCTCGACGAGCGTGTCGCCGAAGTCTTTATCCTTTACAAACCAGCGGGAATCCCAATCTTTGATAACGCCCACGCGGAAACCGTGTGGATTGACTTTCTGGCCCATAATTTACCTCCTCTTCACTTATTCTTTTTCCCTGAGCGCCACGGTCACGTGCGAAGTCCGTTTCAGGATGCGGAACGCGCGGCCCTGGGCTCTCGGGCGAATGCGCTTGAGGATCGGACCCGGTGATACAAAGCACTGGGAAACATAAAGCTTCGAAGTATCCATGCCGTTGTTGTTCTCGGCGTTGGCCACGGCCGATTTCAGCAGTTTGGCAACCGGCTCGCTCGCGGCCTTCGGGGTGTTCTTCAGAATAGCCATGGCTTCGTTTACCGGCTTCTTGCGGATCAGATCGAGCACGATTTCGACTTTTCTGGGGGAGATGCGGGCGTATTTGAGATAAGCCCGCGCTTCCATGTTGTCTTCCATGCGATACACTCCTTTCAGCCGTTATTTGTTCCCGCCGGCGGCTGCGGGAGCCGCCGCGGGAGTACTTGCCGCGGGAGCGGGCGCTCCGCCGGTGGGAGCCGTCGTCTTCACGCCGGAATGTCCGCGGAAAGTCCTGGTGGGAGCGAACTCACCAAGGCGATGGCCCACCATGTCTTCCGTAATATACACGGGGACATGCTTGCGGCCGTCGTGAACCGCAATCGTATGGCCGACAAAATCCGGGAAAATAATGGAGGATCTGCTCCAGGTCTTGACGATCTTCTTTTCGCCGGTCTTGTTCATTTCCCGGATCCGCTTCAGCAGGTCGGGCTGAACGTAAGGCCCTTTCTTTAAGCTTCTGCTCATAATCTGCAAGCTCCTTTCCGCACGTTATTTGCCGTTCCTGCGCTTCACGATGAAGCGGTCCGAGCGGTTGTGGTGTGAGCGCGTCTTGTAGCCCATCGTCGGCTTGCCCCACGGGGTAACCGGGCCCGGGCGGCCGATCGGCGCTTTGCCTTCGCCGCCGCCGTGCGGGTGGTCGTTCGGGTTCATGACCGAGCCGCGGACGGTCGGGCGCCAGCCCATGTGGCGCTTGCG
>DHAI01000057.1 GCA_002397355.1 Ruminococcaceae bacterium UBA4958
TTGTAATAAATCGGCTGGCCTTCCATAAACGCCACGGCGGCGTCATATTCGTTCCGGTTTGGGCGCGCGAAACGCTGCTCCACTTTCCACATGCGCCCAAGGCGTTCTCCCTTGGTTCCGCGCAGCCCGCCAAACGTCACCAGCAGCCTGCACAGCGCAAGTTTCGGGTGGCCGCTGCGGAGAAGCGCGAAAAACGCCTGACGGATATTCAGCCGGTACTCCGGCGGAAAGAGCGGAGGCAGCAGATGAACCTGCTTCGGCACGCGGCCGAGGAACAGGCCCTCGTTTGCAAAAAGCTGAAGGTCGACGTCATAGGCGCCGTAATCGAACAGGTTCAGAATCGTAACAAGGCTCTTTTCGATTCCGCCGCTGTGCAGGCTGTAGTTGACAAACAGGATTTTTTTCTTCTCCGCCATGAGAGGCTCCTTCCTCACCGCGATTATCGCTTGCGCGCGTTTTTCCGAAGCATCCGGGCATAATTGGAGTAAAACAGATACACGGGCAGCGTCCAGCCGAGGCGCAGCAGACGCAGCACGAAGCGGTCGGATTCCGCCGCCTTCCGGAGATAGTCGGAACGCGCCGCCCGGCGCAGGACGGGATTGCGCAGGATGCCCCGCACTTCCTTCCAGCGCCCGCCGAAGCCGGCCGGGTTCGCCGGGCTGAAACAGTTGACAAGCGACGAATGGGCCGCGGAACGCAGGTACCAAGCCAGGTGGCGCTCGCCGTACTTTTCCGCGAGCCCGCGGCCGGCCAGAATCCGCTCGACGGTCCCGTAGCACCGCGTCAGCATTTCCATCTTGCGCGGGCGGTAGCGGGTGCTCAGCGAATTCGGGTTGTAGCGGTAGTGGTAGTACGCCCCGCCCACGACGAGCAGCCTTTTGCAGGCGCAGTGCGCCAAAACGGAAACCGGCAGGTCCTCGAGCATGATCTCCCGCTCGTCTCCGTAGCGGATGCCGTTCGCGAGGAACCAGCCGCGCAGATACATGCGCCGCCACGCGCAGCCCAGCATCTCCGTGCCGTGCCACGGGCTTTCGGACCTGTCGGGCCCGACGAGCTCGGCAAGGATTTTTTCCCGAACCTCTTCCCCCGATTCCGGGTAATTCAGCGGGAGGCGGCATTCCCGCCGCGTGCCGGACTCCACATCCTCCCGGATAAAATTGAACAGGACAAGCTCGGCTGAGGCGGCCTCCGCCTCCGCGAAGAGGTTTCTCAGCATATCCGGCTCGATCCAGTCGTCGGAATCCAGAAAAACGAGGTATTTTCCCTTTGCCTGCCGGACGCCGAAATTGCGCGTGTCTCCCAGCCCGCCGTGCGGCTTCGTCAACACGCGGACGCGCGGGTCTCCCTCGTACTTTCTCGCCGCGGCGAGGGAACCGTCCGTGGAGGCGTCGTCGACAAGGAGGAGCTCAAAATCCGGAAAGCTCTGCGCGAGAACGCTTTCCACGCATTGGCCCAGATATTTTTCCACATTGTAAACAGGGACGATCACGCTGATCTGCGGCAATGCGGGTCCTCCCTCCCATTTTCAATAAATTACCTGAACATTATATCATCGAACGCCGGGATGCGCAAGGCTTCGACCGTGCCCGGGACGGAGGCGTTGAAATCCGGCGCGCGATATGCTATTGTAAAGAAAACACCGGACTTGAAAGAAGCCCGTGCGGCGCCGGTAAACCGACGCCGCACGGGCCGTGGAAAGGACAGCGTCCGTTTATGAAAATCGCTTTCGTCTCAGCCGCGCAGTCGAGCCATACGGTAAAGTGGGTGAACGCCCTCGCGCGGAAAGGGCATACGGTCCGCCTGTATTCCCTGCCGGATCATGCGAACAGGCAGAAAAGCATTGATCCGGCAGTGGAAACCGTGCTTCTCAGGCACCCCGGCTTCAAAGGGTATTTTCTGAACGCGGGGCAGCTCCGGCGGGAAATCGCATCCTTCGGGCCGGACATCGTCAACGCGCACTATGCCAGCGGATACGGCACCCTGGCGCGCCTAAGCCACGCGCATCCCCTGCTGCTTTCCGTCTGGGGAAGCGATGTCTATCAGTTCCCCTACCGGAGCGCCCTGCACAGGAAACTGGTGGCGGACAACATCGCCGGTGCGGATGCCGTCGCGTCGACAGGGTACAGGATGGCCGAGCAGGTGCGGCGCCTGTTCGGCGACGGAAAACAGATTTTTATCACGCCGTTCGGCGTGGACTGCCATACCTTTTCTCCGCTGCGGAAAACGAAAAAGGGGTTTACGGTGGGCGCGGTAAAAGCCCTGGAACCCCCTTACGGGCTGGAAGATTTGATCCGCGCATTCCATCTGTTCCTGCGGAAGCTGCCGCCGGACGCGGAGGCCGAGCTGGAGATCTACGGAAAAGGAAGCCTTTACGGCAGCCTCCGGCAATTGATCGGCGACCTGGGCCTCGACGGGAAGGCCTTTCTCCGCGGCGCCGTTCCGAACGCCGACGTTCCGGACGCCCTCCATGGAATGGACGTCGTGTGCCTGCCGAGCCTGCAGGAAAGCTTCGGCGTCTCCGCCGTGGAAGCCATGGCGTGCGGAATCCCCGTAATCGCCTCCGACGCGGACGGGTTTCTGGAAACGGTGGAAGACGGCGTCACCGGTCTGATCGTGCCGAAAAATGATCCCGAAGCCATTGCCGACCGGCTTTACAGGCTCGAACAGGACGCCGGGCTCCGGAAAGAGCTCGGGGAAGCCGGCCGCAGGCGCGTGCTGAGGCTCTACGACTTCGACCGGAATGTCGAAGCCATGGAAAAAGCTTACTGCGCCGTTGTCCGCAAGACGCGGAAAGCGCAGCCCGACGGTTCTTCCCCCGAATAAGCGATAAAGCCGCCGTTCCCTTCGTTCGGGAACGGCGGAATCTATTCAGAAAAGGTTGTCCAGAGTCAGGAGCTCCGATTCGTTCAGGTACCAGAACTGCGCCAGGCTGCGGTCGCATTCCGAAAGGAACTCTTCTCTCTGCTCATCCTGACACAGCTCCGGTAGCACGGCGAGCGTCTGGTCTATGTCTTCCAGCCTGTCATGAAGCATATAAAGGCACAGCACCCGGTGCGCATCACGCCAGTCAGACACGGCTTTTCTGCTGAAGGCGAGGGCCGTGTCCTCGTCTCCGCGCTCCTGCGCGGTCTTTGCTTCCTGCACTGTCCGTTCCATCTGCAAAGTCACCGCCCTCGTATGGCGCGCACCGAGGACGCTGATTGTCAGCGTGAGGGCGAGGAGGACCAGCACCGCCCACATCCGCTTCATGCGCCGCCCTCCTTCCGCACGATGAAATAATCGCCCTTTTCGTCGGCGGTCATCAGAAACACCTCCGGCAGGATGAGCCCCTTGGAATCGAGCACGTCGCTTACCCATTTCCGATCCTGACAGCACAGCGAAAGCGCAAAATCCGAGACCACGCCGTCGCTGATCACGACGACTTCCAACCCCTTTTGCGGCTGCGCGACGCCGAGCGGGCCAGCCGTCGGCTGCTCTTTATCCGGTTTTTTGATTACGCTCAGCTTCCCGTTCGTCTCCACGATGGCAAAGTCGACGTCCTCGACGCTGAACACATCCTTCTGCCGGAGTTGCTCGCAAAGATCGTCCGTCGTCATACGCAGGCTTTTCATCTCCGTCTGCTGAAGCTTCCCGTGGCTGATGACGACAACCGGACGGCCGCAGATGACGCGGCGGAAAGCGGGGATTTTCAGCATCGCGCCGGACGCCGTGATCTCGCTGATCACCAGCACCGCAATGGGGATCAGGCCGCTGAGCAGGGGCTTTGCGGTGTCTTCCATCGGGACGGAAGCAAGGTTCGAGATCAGAAGCGTCACCACAAGTTCGCTCGTCTGCAGCTCGCTGATCTGCCGCTTGCCCATCAGCCGGACCGCCGCCACCACGACGATATACAGAAGAAGCGTACGGACAAATGAAATTGTCATTAATTCACCCGCGATCCTAAAGATGCCGTTCCGTCTGATAGTATGGAGCAAATCAGCCGGGATATGCACGGCGCGGAAGCGGTGAAAAGCCGGAAAAGCCGCCTTCCCCGTTGGAAAGCGGCCCTTCCGGTCCCTTTTTCCTAAGAAATTTTCAGAATTGAAAAGCTGCGGCCTAACCGAAACCGCTATATGCCGGCGATCACGAAACCGGCGATCCTGCCGCCGCTTTCCTTGATGCCGCGAAGCGCGATGCGGAGCGCGTTGTACGTCGTGGAGCCGTATTTCGCCGCGACGACGACCGCCTGCGCGCTCGGGGCGATGCTCTCCGCGTCGGGGCAGGCAAGTTCTGCCGGCGCGCTTACGACGACCGCATCGTAATCCGCCTCCGCTTCCGAAAGGAACTTCCCGAAGTTCCTGGCGAACAGATCCGCAGGGTCCGCTTTTTCGCAGGGAGAAGACGCGAGCAGATACAGGCCGGGCTGTACCGGAACCTCCACGGCGGCCTGCGCGGCGCTGCAGGAACCGCTCAGAACGTGGAAGAGCGTTTTCTCCGGGTTTACGGCAAACCGGTCGGCAAGCGCGGGCCTGCGCAGATCCGCATCCACCAGCAGGACTTTCCTGCCGGCCTGCGCGAAGGACGCGGCGAGACCCGCGGCGGTTTCCGCGCCGCAGGCGGATTCGCTGACGCCCGTCACCAGGATGCTTTTGGCGGGACCGGCGGAATGGAGGAACACCGAACGGATTCTGCGGAAAGCGTCTTTATGCGCGGAGCCGCGCCTGTCGCCCGGAACGTCGCCGAGGAACTTTGTGCGCAAGGTTTCCTCCGCGGCGGCGCCCGCGCGGACCGTGTGGTCGCACAGCACACGGATCATGCCGTAGCACACGAAAACGATGAAGCCGAGGACCAGGCCGAGCAGACCCGCCTTTGCCATAGCGGACTTCTTCCCCTGCACTTTGCTCTCGTCGGCCTTTTCCACGACGGTTACTTTCAGCTTCGGGGACGGGAACTGCTCCTGGATATCCCCGCCGAGGAGCTGCGCGGCAGTATCCGAAATCTTCGCCGCCATATCCGCGTCCGCCGTCTGGACGGTCAATTTCACGGCGAGGGAACTCTTCACCTGCTCCCCCGTGATCTTGCCGATCTGCTCCTTGTCGATGCCGAGCTCTGCGGCCGTCTTTTCCACCAGGTCGTTGGACGAGGCCTCCGCCACGGCGGTCTGGATCCTGTTGTTCAGGATACCGGGGAGCTGCAGGTTGCTGTTGATGTCCTCGCTCTCGGGTATGTCGCTGTTGAACAAAATGGTCGTGCTGGCGGAATAGGTGTACTTTGCCAGTTTCAGCGGCGCAATGCCGCAGATCAGGCCGAAAGCAAGGACAACAATGAGGAAAGCGGCGCGCTTCTTCCGGAAGAAACGCAGAAAATCTGAAAAGCTCACATACATTTCCATCGGGGAAACCTCCTGTTATGTTTTTATTTATTCCAACCCGGCGGCACCCACAAAAAGGAGCACGCGCTTCATAATGATTTTCCAGTCGAAATACTCTTCCGCATACTGCCTTTCCCTCCGGGAAACGGCGGGATTTCCGCGGCAGCGCTCCACGAAGCGCACGACGGCCGCGATATCGACAGGGGACGGATCGTTCGGGATCTTCATCGCAAACGTCGCGTTCCCCGGGAGGGTGTCCTCGTAAGCGTAGAGGAACGGAATGCCGGCCGCGCAGTATTCGCGCGACTTGAGCGGCGAGAGCCATTTCAGGCCGATCCGGTACACGCCGAGCGAGGACACCGCCGCGTCGCACCGGTTATACAGCAGTGCGAGCTCACCCGAGTCCCTGTAGCCAAGAAAGGAAACGGCATCCTCCAGCCCAAGCTCCGCCGTGCGTGCGCGCAGCGCGCGCACGGTCTCGTTTTCCCCGACAAGATCGAAGAAAACCTCGGGGCCGCCCGGCGGCTTGGCCTTGCGGTACTGCGCGAGGCCGTCCAGGACGCGGTCGTAGCCGTGCGCGACAGAGGTCCCCGCGACACCCAGCAGCCGGATCGCTGCCCCCGGCATGCGGCCGGACGAGTCTCTCGGCTCGATACGGTCCACGGACACGCCGTTGTCGATCGTGACGGCGGGGATTCCCCACAGCCGTTCCACGGGCTGCCCGAAAACGACGAGCGCATCCACGCTTCGTTTCATGCGCGGAGCCGTCGCCCAGTGCTGCGCCGCCTCCAGGAGATGCCCCGCAAACGCGCGCGCGTCGCGCCTTTTCCAGTCTACCCGGAAAAAGCGGCGGTACTCTCCCCAATAGGGATAGGTGGCAATCTCATAAATCACACGGCAGCGGGGGTTCGCGCTTTTCGCAGCGTCCGCAATGCGCAGGGCGTAGGGGTTCGCGAGAAAGCCTTTGATATAAACGAGGTCGTACCGTCCCTCCGCAATAAACTCGCAGATTTTTTCCGCCGTCGCCGCCTGCCGCCCGCGCCAGCGCAGGCCTTCCGCAATGGTCTTGCTTTCGGGCTCTTCCCCGCCGCAAAGCACAACGTCGTTGCCGTCTGCGCACACATAGCGCGCGTCCCAGCCGAGGCGCGCGACGCCGTCCGTCTGGCCGGCCACTTTTTTCAAGATGCCCGCGTACTGTTTCGTCCTGGTGACAAAGCTCGCATACAGAAATTTCATACACCGCTCCGTTCGCTCAATTCGCTCAGTTCACCGTAAAACTTCCGGTAATTTTTTTCCGCGTCGAATTTTTCCATCCAGATCCGGCGCGCGTTCGCGCAGAGTTTGCCATACTGTGCCTCCTCCATGCGCGCAAGGTTCCGCAGAACGTCAAGCAGTTTTTCCGGAGAAAAATCTTTCGGGATCAGGAACCCGTTTTCGCCGTTCTTCACGATTTCCTTCGTGCCGCCCACGTCAGTCGCAACAACGGGGATGCCGAACGAGCAGGCCTCCATCACAGTCACGGGGATGCCCTCGCTCCCGCTGACATTGACAAACGCGGAAACGCGATGGGTCTTATAGTATTCCAAAACGGCGTGATTCTCCATCGCGCCGGGAAACTCGGCTTTTACCGAACGCGGCAGTCCTTCCGCGAGCGCCCGGATTTTCCCTTCCAGCGGGCCGGAGCCGATATGCGTCCAGACAACCGGGAAATCCGCCTGTTTCAGCGCGCCGACCAGCAGGTCCAGCCGCTTGACAGGGACAAGATACGAACACGAAACAAGGTGAAGCGGCTCGCGCGACGGCATTCCGAAGCCGAGATCCCCCGTACCGAGATACGCGCGGCGGATCTTTCCGGCCTCCCCTCCCGCTTCCCGCCGGAGCGTTCGCGCTCCGTCCTCCGAACAGGGAAAAATGCGGTCGATCCGATGAAACAGATAGGGACGCATCGGCAGGTAATTGGTTTTCGAGCGCTCCGCGTAGACGTCGAAACCGTGCGCGCGGGAAATCTGAAGCACAGCGACGCCCATTTTCCGCAGATACCCGGCAAGCATCGCGCCCGCCGCGGCCGCGTCGTACAGCCAGTAGCT
>DHAI01000077.1:0-2433 GCA_002397355.1 Ruminococcaceae bacterium UBA4958
CAAGCCCAAAGGAGCCGCCGCGGTAACATTTATTAAATCTTTGCCTTCGCACCATTTCCCCCGCCAAGCTTGTCCTTTCAGTCATTTTTTAGCGTCCTTTTTTTTCAGCATATCGTTGTCTTATCCCTCTTGATTTTTCCGTTCCCGGTTATGTATAATGATATTTAATGACGCCATTGCAGCCTCGTCCAGGACGTGCTGAAAATCCTCTTGACTTTTTCCTGCATAGGCGGCGTCACTGACAAGAATGTGGGTGTTTCCAACATAGGAATCAGCAACAATTTGTCCTTCAATCGGGATTTCGGCAAGCACGGCGATCACCTCCACTCTTAGATTTATTCAAGCAGTCGTTTGTCCTATCACGTCATCTGATTGATTTGCAAACTAACCTAATAACCTCAAGCACTTTTTCTGCTCACATCAAGGCCAAGTAAATAGTCTATTGTACAATGAAAGAGTTTTCTCATAGCAATCAATGCAGATGTAGGAATCGGCGTTTTCCCATCTTGCCAATTTGCAAGCGTCTTAGGCGCAACGCCAATATGATTAGATAGTTCTCTTTTTGTAATTCCAATTCGTGCACGCTCAGCTTCAATGTTGGGATACCGCATGCTATCGCCTCACTATATTACTCATTATGTGGAACTTTCTATATGTTACTACTCGTTTTGTGGAATGTCAATGGTTAATTACCCATTTCGTGTAATTTGTCGTTGACAATTGGAAATGAACAGCATTATACTAATACCTAAAAGGGATGATCTTATGCGAGGAGGTCTTTCACGGTTAAAGTCATTTCGTCAAGAAATGAAATTAAGTCAGAAGGATTTTGCAAACTCGATAGGTTTAAATCTTTCGACATATAATAACTATGAAACTGGTGCAAGAGAGCCAAATTCTGATTTTTGGATTGCTATTTCTCAGAAATATAATGTTAGCATTGATTTTCTACTAGGCTTGTCTGATAAAAGATACTCAAATACTGATAAAAAAGTAACGGATGAAAATGACACCCAAGAAAAACTGCTGCTAAAAAATTATGCCTCCCTGAATCAGGAAGGCAGAGAACGGCTTTGCAATTATTCTGACGATCTGGTCTCTTCTGGCAGATACACAAAAAATAATAAGCCTGACTTTTGCGCAGACGCATAAGTAAGCCGTCCAAGGTAGCCTTGAACGGCTTTCATAAAATTCTAATCATGAATTTACCGACATATTGTAACATATCTAAATTATATTTTCAATAATCGATAAAATTCGTTACCGTATGTTCTATTTGCACAACAAGCGCAGAAAGGAATGAGCCGCTACGCCTTATTGCCTTTATCTTCGAAAGTCACGTGCAGACTTGGAAGCCGAAGCGCGCGGTGAAGGAGAGACTCTCGCCCGTCACGAAAAGGCACTGCTTGAACTCGGTCAACGCCAAAAATTAAACATTACGCAAATTTACCGAGAAATTGTTTCCGGTGAAACAATTGCGGCACGGCCTGTTATGCAACAACTATTGAACGAAGTAGAACAGGGTATGTGGGATGGCGTATTGGTAATGGAGGTAGAACGTCTCGCACGCGGAGATACAATCGATCAGGGCATTGTAGCGCAGACTTTTAAATTCAGCGGTACAGAAATTATCACACCGCTCAAGACTTATGATCCAAACAATGAATACGATGAAGAATACTTTGAATTCGGGCTTTTTATGAGCCGCCGCGAATATAAAACAATCAACAGGCGTCTTCAGCGCGGCCGAATTGCTTCTGTAAAAGAAGGAAAATTTGTTGGAAACAAACCTCCATACGGTTATTTGCGTAAAAAGCTGGAGCATGAAAAAGGATTTACCCTTGTTCCGGACACGAACAGCGCTCCAATTGTCAAAACAATATTTAAACTGTTCGCCTACGGAGAACAGCAGGAAAATGGCGAATACCGGCAAATCGGAGTCTCTCTGATCGTAAGAAAACTGAACGACTTAAAAATCCCTCCACAGCATGGAGACGTCTGGGTAGACGCAACCATCCGGGGCCTCCTTCAAAATCCGGTCTATATTGGAAAAATCCGATGGAATAACCGTCCCATTCGCAAAAAGATAGTCGATGGAAAAATGGTGAAAGAGCGGCCACGTGCAAAACCAGAAGATTGGATATTGGCCGATGGACTGCATGAGCCATTAATTGATCGCAAAGCATGGGATATTGTACAACAGAAGCTAAAAGAGCACTCTGCACATCCCTCCCCGAAAAGCAGTGCTATTTCAAACCCGCTGGCCGGGCTGATCATCTGCGGAAAATGCGGCCGACGGATGGTGCGCCGCCCATTCACAAACCGAAACTATCCCGCTATCCTGATGTGCCCCTCCACCGCGTGCGACAATATCAGCAGCGCACTTGACCTTGTGGAAAGCCATGTCCTCAAGATGCTGAAGCAATGGCTTAT
>DHAI01000077.1:2538-10542 GCA_002397355.1 Ruminococcaceae bacterium UBA4958
CAATATCGTGTCCGTTATAACACGGCGAAAACGACATCAAACGCCCAAGAGGACTTACAGAGAAAAGCTCTGCAGGCCGCCGAGACCGAACTAAGCAAGTTGGAAAAACAGCGGGATAATATCTACGACCTGCTTGAAAAAAAGGTTTACACGACAGACGTCTTCTTGGAACGCACCAAAAGCATCGACAACAAAATTCAGCAGAGCAAAGAGAATATCACGCGCATTTCCGGTGAAATCCAACGAAATACGCGAATGGAGCAGGATCGGAAAATTATCATACCGCGTACGGAGCATGTCCTCACTGAATACCCGAAGGCAAAGACGCCGGCCGAAAAGAACGATCTTTTAAAGTCCGTTATCGAAAAGGTTGTTTATACTAAGAATGTGAACGCACGTTGGCACGGAAAACCCGATGATTTCGAGTTGATCTTATATCCGAAGCTTCCGAAAGCTGCAGATCACTGATATTATTTTGGTACCTAAGAGCTCGCGCACATGGAGATGGTATGCGCCATCGTCCACCAGCTCACCCGGAACCTGACGCAGGAGCAGATCCGCTCCGGCGGTTTCTCGACTTACTTTATCAACCACACCACGGGCAACTTCCCGTGCGATGCAAACGGCATGCCTTTCTCGGCCGCAACGCTCCAGGTGACGGGCGACCCGATTACCGACGTGCACGAAGACCTCGCCGCGGAGCAGAAGGCCCGCACGACCTACGACAACATCCTGCGCATGACGGACGATCCCGACGTGCTCGACGCGATCCGTTTCCTGCGCGCGCGTGAAGTCGTCCATTACCAGCGCTTCGGCGAGGGCCTGCGCATCATTACGGATAGCCTTGACGACCGCAATTTCTACGCGTTCAACCCGGCGTTCGACACCTCGGTCATGAAGCAGACCGGCGCGCAGCAACAGCAGCGGACCGTTCCCGCCCAGCGGCAGGCGGTGCAGAAAACCGCTCCCGCCCAGCAGCAGGCAGTGCAGCAGTCCCCTCTCGTGACAGCCCGGACGGGCAAATGCACCGTCGAAGAAGCTACGGGAATCCAGGGTTCTTTCTGCGGGATCCCCAAAAACAAATAGAAAAGGCTTAAAAAAGTCGGAGCGAACGGTCTCAAAAGGCCTTCGGCTCCGACTTTTTTGTTTTAAAATTGAGCCGTCCCGAAAAATTCCGCAGCGCTTTGGCGCATTTCCACCGGAGGCCCGGCTGCTCGCCCCTGCCCCAGGGCGCCATTCCCGCGCTGAACGTCACGGGGATCGGGACAATATCCCAGTAATGACACGTTTTTATGGAGCAAATGAAATCAGCAGCTACTCGGCACTTCACTTGGCCGGTGAATATGGATTGTCGCAATATTGAAAAAGTCCAGCGGAAATCCGCCGGAAACACTGGTAATATCCGTTGGCTCGTGATATAATTAAAATTGATTTACAAATTCATTGTACAGAGGAGGAGTCTTGATGAACGGCGGAAAAATACGGGAGCTTTCGCTGGACGGGGATTGGAACCTGTATCTTGCGGAAAACTCCGTATTCCAGAGCGTTCCCGGCGAACCAAGAAACGAGCGGGAGGTGCGCAGCCGAGGTTATCTGTGCGTCCCGGCGAAGGTGCCGGGCAACTATGAGATTGACCTGATGCGCGCCGGCCTGATGAAGGACTTGTTCTTCGGCGAAAACGTACTGGAAGCCCAAAAATATGAAAACCGGCATCTCTGGTACTGCCGGCGTTTTACGGCCAATCCGAAGCCCGGCGGGCGCTACAGCCTGTTGTTTGAAGGCATAGACACCTTTGCTTCCATTTACCTTAACGGCGAGCTGCTCGGCGAAGCGGACAACATGCTGATTTCACATGAGTTTCCGACGTCCCTGCTGCGCCGTGGGGAAAACGAGATCGTGGTGCACATCCGTCCGGCCATGATCGAGGCGCGCCGGAGCGGAATTGGCGCGGGAGCCGTTCAGCATCAGCCATACAACGCGCAGTCGCTTACCGTACGCAAGGCTCCGCACATGTATGGCTGGGATATCATGCCGAGGATTCTTTCGGGCGGCATCTGGAAATCGGTGAGCGTCCTCTCCGAGAAGGAGGAATGCCTCGACGAAGTTTATCTCTATGCAGCCGAAGTGACCCGCGAGCACGCGACCGTTTTGCTCTATTATCAGCTGAAAATAGACGGCGATTTCGTTCAGGACTATAGCATCCGGGTGAATGGACGCTGCGGTGAATGCAGTTTCGGCGGCGAAAGAAAACTCTGGTCCACGACGGGGTATCTCTCATTGCAAGTCGAACACCCGGTTCTGTGGTGGGTGAAGGACATGGGAAACCCGAACCTTTACGACGTCACCGTCGAGCTGTTTTTTAAAGGGAAACCGCTCGACACCTGGGAAACAACCCTCGGTATCCGGACAATCCGTCTCGAGCGCACCAGCATCATCGACAAAAACGGAAACGGTGAGTTCTGCTTTTATCTGAACGACGAACGGCTGTTCGTCCGGGGGACAAACTGGGTTCCGCTGGACGCGCTTCATTCCCGCGACCGCGAACGCCTGCCCAAAGCTCTCGCTCTTCTCGACGACGTGGGGTGCAACATGGTTCGATGCTGGGGCGGAAACCTTTATGAAAGCGACGAATTTTTTGATTTCTGCGACCGCCGCGGCATCGCGGTCTGGCAGGATTTTGTGATGGGCTGCGCCGCCTATCCGCAACTGGAAAAGCTCTGCGGGGACCTGCGCGCCGAAGCAACGCAGGTGGTCAAGCGCCTGCGCCAGCACCCTTCGCTTTTCCTTTGGGCCGGTGACAACGAGTGCGACGCCTCCTGCCAGTGGTCGCCGGTAAAGCTTGATCCAAACGCGAACCGCCTGACACGCGAGGTGCTCCCCCGCGTGCTGCGGCAGCACGATCCGGCTCGGCCTTATCTGCCCAGCTCACCGTACATCGACGAGACTGCGTATCAAAACCGCGGAGCCGGTCTTCCGGAAGACCATCTGTGGGGACCGCGCGACTATTACAAAGGCGAATACTACACCACCTCAAAAGCCCGGTTTGCAAGCGAAACGGGTTACCACGGCTGCCCGTCTCCCGCTTCGGTGCGCAGGTTCATTTCGCCCGGGGCCCTCTGGCCCTGGAAGGGTAACCGGGAATGGCTTGTGCACGCCGCCTGCATGGACGACGACTGCCCCTATGCTTACCGCATTCCGCTGATGGCGAACCAGGTAAAGATCCTGTTCCGGAATGTGCCGGACCGCCTGGAGGATTTCGCGCTTGCAAGCCAGATGTCGCAGGCGGAAGCAATGAAATTCTTCCTGGAGCGGTTCCGCTATGCCAAATGGCGCCGCACCGGCATCATCTGGTGGAACCTTCTGGACGGGTGGCCCCAATTCTCCGACGCGGTCGTTGATTATTACTTCACGAAAAAGCTTGCCTATTTTGTCCTGAAAACTTCGCAGCAGCCGGTATGCCTCATGGTCCGTGAGCCGGAGAACGGAAAGCTCACGCTGATGGGCGCAAACGAACATCTTGAGGCGCGCCATGTGACCTACCGCGTGACGGATCTCTCTTCGCCCGGCACGCCGATCGCCGGTGAAACGATTCTGGCCGCGAACTCAGCCGCCGAAATATCTTCCTTCGCCTATCCGGGAAACGAAGCGCATTTCTTTGTGATCGAATGGACGTCGGAGGACAAAGACGGTCGGAACTATTATCTTTCCGGCAAGCCGCCTTACGATTACCCGCAGATTGCCGCCTTCCTGAAGCAGAGCGGTTTTCTGAAGACCGAGGGCTTTTGAAGCGCATCGGTCTGGCAAATGATGTCTTTGGGACCCGAGGCGAAGGTTCATGCCGGCGATCATGGCAGAACGGTCGCCGGCCCCATTGAAAAAAGGGATGTATCGGATATGAAATACTGCATTGGCGTCGACATCGGCGGCACAAAATGCGCCGTCCTGCTCGCCGGCCTTTCCAATGGCATTCGTCTCCTTTCCAAAATACAGTTTCCCACCGAAGCAAAAAAAGGCTTCCATCACACAAAAAACAACATCTTTACAGCAATACGGCGCATTCTCGTCGAAAACAATCTTTCACCGCACGACGCGGCGGCCATCGGCGTGAGCTGCGGCGGCCCGCTGGACAGCGAAAAAGGCCTCATCCTTTCACCGCCGAATCTGCCCGGGTGGGATAGCGTTCCCTTCACGGAAATGCTGACGAAGGAATTCGGCATACCAGCTTTTCTGCAGAACGACGCCAATGCCTGCGCACTGGTGGAATGGAAGCTCGGCGCGGGGCGCGGTACGCGCAACATGGTGTTTCTCACCATGGGCACCGGCATGGGCGCAGGTATTATTGAGGAAGGCATGCTGCTGCGCGGCGAAAACGATATGGCCGGCGAAATCGGCCACGTGCGCATGGCGCAGGAGGGACCCGTCGGTTTTGGCAAGGCAGGCTCCTTTGAGGGGTTCTGCAGCGGCGGCGGCATCGGACGCTACGCGCAGCAGAAAACCCGCGAATGGCTGGATGCCGGAAAAGAGCCCGTGTGGATCCGCGACGGGATTCCCGTGGAATGCGTGGACGCGAAAACCATCGGCGACTACGCCGACCGCGGCGACGAAGACGCGAAGGAAATCTACCGCTTCGCGGGTGAAAAGCTCGGCGAGGGCATCAGCATTCTCATCGACGTGCTGAACCCGGAAAAAGTGGTGATCGGCGGCGTTTTCGGGCGCAGTGAAAATCAGTTGAGACCATCCATGCTTGAAGCCATTCGCCGGGAGGCCTTGAAACGTTCGGCCGGGGTGTGCGAGGTCGTCCCCGCAGAAACCGGCGAAAAGCTAGGCGACTATGCCAGCATCATCGCTGCGTGCTATGCCATGGGGATCGATCCGGCTCCCGAAGAAGAAACCAGCCCGGCCGTCCTGCGGTATTATGAAGATCTGTTCGTTCGGTATCCCGACCTCGAACCGGCGCGGGTGGATCTCATGCGAGCTTATCTCCTGCTGCGCAGGACCTACCAGCGCGGCGGCAAGCTGCTGCTGTGCGGCAACGGCGGAAGCGCCTCGGACTGCGGCCATATCGTAGGCGAGCTGATGAAAAGCTTTCGCTTTGACCGACCGCTGAACAAGGCCCTCGCCGGGCGGATCGCAGCGCAGTTCGGACCGGAAAATCCCGGCGCGGCGCGCTCGCTGTGCGGCGCGCTTCCGGCGGTCTCGCTCTGCGAGCACACGTCATTTTTCACCGCCTTCTGCAATGACGCGGATCCCTCGATGGCCTTTGCCCAGCAGGTGATCGGCTACGGCGCCGCCGGAGACGCGCTGTTTGCCATAAGCACCTCGGGAAATTCGCGCAATGTGCTCAACGCCGTGCTCGCGGCGAAAGCCGTCGGGCTGAACGTGATCGGCCTTACCGGAAAAGACGGAGGAAAGCTCAAGGCTCTCTGCGACGCGGCGATCTGTGTGCCGGGCGGCAGCACCGCCGAGATTCAGGAACGCCACCTGCCCGTTTACCATGCGCTCTGCTCCATGCTGGAGGAATACTTTTTCGACGTTTCGGCGGAGGAAAAGAAATAGCCGGAGAACCGTTCAAAGGGACTGCCCCGAAAAAGAATGATCGCAGTCCTCGTCGTTGTTATAGGCTATCGCATCGCTTGAATCCGAGGCGGGGGAATGGAATTTAGTAAATAAATTATGTTTACCAAAGGTGGTTCACTATGGCCAAGCCGCTTGGTTCCAATCTCGTACATGTCAAAAATCATAATCAGGCGCTTGTTCTCAGGCTAATCTGCACCAACCCGCTCATGTCACGTTCCCAGCTTGCGGATTGCTCCGGCCTTACCAAAATGACACTGAGCAACATCGTATCCGAACTTATCGAAAAAGGTATCATCACGGAAACCGTTTCACGCTCAGGCAATGCTACAGTCGGCCGGAGGCCTATCTTGCTGGACCTTGCGGAAAGTTCACCGTGCATTTGCGGCATGCTCATCAAACGCGGACTGCTGCAGGTTGTTCTCGGCGATCTTCGCGGCAGGATCCTCGACAGCGCGGCGATCCGTTACGAGGCGTTCCGCGATTCCGACGAACTCATCCGGATGCTGCTAGACGCCTACCGCAAGCTGAAGGACCGCAGCAAACGCACCGTGGCTGCCATTTCCGTCGCCGCTCTCGGCCCGGTGGACGTCTCCCACGGAAGTCTGGTAAAAACGCCGAACTTCTACGGCCTTTCGAACGTCGAGGTAACAAAATTTCTGAAAAAGTCAACGGGCCTCCCCACCTATATCATCAACGACGCGAACGCGGGCGCACTGGCGGAAAAGCTCTACGGCCGCGGCAAGAATCTTTCCAATTTCGTGTATCTCCACTTCATGAACGGTATCGGCGCCGGTGCCGTCCTCAATGATATGCTCTACGAGGGCGACATTGGCCAGAGCCTCGAGTTCGGCCACACAAGCATCAACTTCGCAGGGCCAAAATGCTCCTGCGGAAACACCGGGTGCGTCGAGCTTTATGCCAATCTGAAACGCATGAACGAGCAGGCTGCGGCGCTCGCGCGCCTCTACCCCGATTCTCTGCTGCCGAAAAACGCCGTGCACACATGGAACGATTACGTCTCCTGCGCCGACCGCAGCGACGCCCTCGCCATGGTGGTGCTCGACCGCTTCTGCGAATATGTCTCCTATGCGCTGACGAATCTGCTGAACGTGCTTGACGTCAACCATGTGATCGTCGGTTACGACGGCGGAACAAGCAGTTCCTTCATCGAAAAAGCGATCTCCAGCCGCATTAACCGCATGGTGATGTTCGCCGACTATCGAAGCATCGAGGTACGACACTCGGCATTCGACGGAAACGGTCCGCTCGTGGGCTCCATCGCCGCCGTAACGAACCGCATCTTCAACCGCAGCATCTGCCGCGGCGAGGGCGACGAGAAGCTGCTGCAGCTTTTCTTTCCCGATTTCCATCTGTAAGCACCGTCTGGCTTGTTTGCTGCCAGACAGGGCATCATAAAGTCCGCAATTCCGTAAGAGTATAAAAAGCCATTGGGCCTCCGAAAAAACGAACGGCGTATAGACATTCCAAGCGGAGATACCCAATGGCTCAAAGAAAGAAGAATACCATAAATTTTATTTTATCACTTCCCGGGTGAACGCTTTTTTATATCACTCCACTTGTTCTTTCTATAACCTGCCACTTCCATGCTTATTTTGCCCGATACATTCTACAGCGATTCCACTTCAAACTGACTCCGCGATTCAACCGGAAATGCTTTAATAAATATATTTCTCGTGCCTCCGCAGGGGGAGGTATTGCACTGCGGGGGGATGCGGGAAATATAGGACTCGAAAATCAAAAACGGACATTGGCTTTCAGCACCTTGACGGTTTTTCCTTGTTCCGCGGAACGAATGGTGTAGTCTCCTGCCGCGGCGGGGACAAGGAACGTCTCCGCATAATGGACTTCGAACGGCGCAAACGTTCCGTTTGGGCTTTCCACCACTGCACTTCGGCCGTCTACCAGATTAAGCATAGCGAATTCGCCGTCGGATGAAATCGGGATCTTTCCACTGCCGGTGAAAACGCGCGTCTCGATAAATTCCAATTCATGCAGGCCGGTTTTGACTTCCGTGTAATTTTCGTCTTCTTTCACGGTCTCAAAGCGGTCGATCAGATTCTTTTTTACCCATTCCGTCGTGCGGTCAAAGCGGATGACGTGTTTTCCGTCCTCAATGTGGATGGGCCGCGGCAAGCCGTCGAGGCCCAGGCGATCCCAGTCCCAGAGCTTGAAAGTGAAAATGTACGGGGTGGCGCTCACTTCCAGCACCATGCACCCGTGTGAAGAACAGTGCACCGTTCCTGCCGGGATCAGGAAATGGTCGTGCTTTTTCGCCGGAAAGCGGTTGACGTACCTGTCCGCATCGAATTTGGCTTTTCCACTCCGTGCGGCTTCCAGATCAGCAATCATCTGCGCCGGGTTGATGCCCTCTTTTACGCCGAGGTAGACGCCGCCGTCTGGTTCCGC
>DHAI01000077.1:10732-11601 GCA_002397355.1 Ruminococcaceae bacterium UBA4958
TGGATGTACTCCGTATCCGGGTGGACCTGAAGGCTCAGGTTCTGGCCTCCCATCGTGTCGAGAAAATCAAACCGTATGGGACATTCCGCACCGAAACGGGCATAGTTCTTCTCACCGAGGAACCGGCGCGGCAGATACCGCGTCAGGTTCATGGCAGGACACTCAACCCGCACGCCGCCGTAGCGCAGGAACAAGCTGTTTTCTTCCGGCACGCCGTTGAAGCACCAGGCGTAATTCGGTGCAGAGGGGGCCAGCCGGCAAACCTCTTTCATCCACTGGCCACCCCACACGCCGGGATCGAAGTACGGCACCAGGCTGAACGGCGTTTTCGTCATCTGGCGCAGACCGGCGCGCAGCGCTCGCCCGCTGATCATGTGCGGCTCTCCGGCAGTATTGGTGTCAAGGTAAAAATCCATCGCGTCGTACAGCGTTTCCTTGTGGCGATCCGCTATTCTCCACTCGATGAAAAAGCCGCGCTTGTATTTGCGCAGGAAATCCTCCTTTTCATTGTGCGCTTTGTAGTTCGGCATTCCTTTGCGGTAGCGGAGCTGTATCTCCCAGCGTGTAAGATCGGCGTACACCAGAACGTCGCCGCGCGCGACGAGAGCCGCGCCAAAACCGTACACCAACACGCGCCCGCCGCATCGTGCGACGGCCCTTTGCGCGGCGGCGAGTTTTGCCGGGTCTAGAAAATCCGTCACCGTGCCAAAATACATAATGCCGCGCACGCGGTCGTCCGTGAGATTCGGCTGCATCCGCCGCATCAATTCGTCGCTGTCGTAAAAAATATCCTCCAGATTTACAGTCAGCTCAGGTTTCCAACAATTCTGCAGCGCAGGCAGCACTTCCGCATCGTTCACACCGGGGTA
>DHAI01000118.1:0-9133 GCA_002397355.1 Ruminococcaceae bacterium UBA4958
CCGCCAATGCTCTGTATGCGCTGGCGCTGAACCGCCTCGGCGCCCTGTACGGCCGCGAGGACTGGCTGGCCGGGGCGGTTCAGCGCCAGCGCATACAGAGCGTTGGCGGCCGTCGAGATCGGCTGCGTGTTTTCCGCATCGTTCGACTGCGACCAGTCCACAAAGATACAGGGCATGTTCTCCAGCAGTCCGCTGGGACCGATGTAGTCCCCGCTGCCCTCGACGAAGCGCTCGACGCGCGCCCGGTGCTCCCGGAGAAAGTCCACGTCTCCGCTGCGCTGCGCGTACTCGTACAGCTCGATCATCAGCCAGAAGGACCAGGTGGTGATGGAGGGCCCGCCTTTCGCCTTGGTGGCAGGATAAACCTCCGGGAAAAAGCCGTGCGGCTCTTCTTCCGGGGCGAGCAGGAAGTTTTCGAGGAACGCCTTCTCCACGGAAAGGTCGCCGAGCATCAGGGCCGCGGCGCGCGCCGTCCACAGGGAATCGCACAGCCAGCCGCCGCGCTCGCGCTCCGGGCAGTCCATGAAAATATCCAGCGTGTTGAGCAGCAGCGTCCGGCGGGCCGCCTCGTAGAGCCGGTTGACGTCGTCGTCGCTGCACTGAAAGGAACCCATGCCCCTGTCCGGGTAGTGGTAGGTGCGCACATGAACGTCGGTCAGCGTGCAGTTCCCCACGCCCCGGAAATAAAACTTCAGGTAGCGGAAAAGCGCGGGCTCCATCGTCAGGAAAGAGTACGCGCCTTTTTTCACATAAAGGCGGGTGGTCGGGTTCGCGCCGCCCACGCACTGCTCCTTTTCCCCCTTTTCCCCATAGGATTCCAGGTGGACGACGTCCAGCATCCCGTCGCGGTCGCAGGAAAAGGTGAAGCCGATAAAGCCGAGCTGCAGAGCCCCGAAATCGAAATGGGCATAGGCCGTGCCGCTTTCCTCCCGCTCGCTGCAGCGCACGCCGTCCGGCAGGTAATCCACCACGCCGTCCGCGGGTTCGTCCACCGTGCGCAGATAATCGTGGATCGGGCGGTCGGAAAGCCTTTGATAATATTCGGCGAGATCCGCCTCGTACCACGCGTCGCGCACCGGAAGGGAACGGTCGATATGCGCCCTGCCGCACTCCACCAGGCGCGCGGATTTGACCTTTTTCATCTCCGGCAGCAGCATCCGCCGGGGCAGAAAACGCGGCTTTTCCCCGCAGACGGCGGCTTTCCGCCAGGGAAAGCCTGCCGCGCCCGGCACGGCCGTGCGCCAAGCCGCATAGGCGGCGTCCAGATGATAGACCTCCGTGTTCTGGCGGCAGTGGGAAATCATGTCCGAATACTCGTCCCGCTGCGTCAGCCGGAGCGCATCCCAGCTCTCGTCCGTCGCGGCGGCGCACTTCCCGTCGATCAGGATCTCGGCCAGCAGCATGGAGCCGTCGGCACAGATGTCGTTGGAATATCCCCGCAGGCATCCGCAGGAAGACGTGATCTCCATCGCAAAGCAGTTCACCCCCGCGCGCAGGAACGGGAGCACGTCCAGTTCGTCCACGCGCAGGTACCCCCGCGCCGTGCGGGCGGGACCGTTCATCACAACGCGGCCGTTCACATACAGCCGGTAAAAGGACCGGGCCGCGATCTGCACGACGGCGGCGGACGGCACGGCCGTCAGGCAGAGATTCTTCCGAAACCCCGCCTGCACGTTCAGCCTTTCGTCGAGTCCCGCAAGAAAAATCGGTTTTGCATTGTTCAGATAATCCTGTTTCAAATTGATCCTCTCCTCGTCCCCTCCGTCAGCCTTCGGCCGAACCATCCCGGTTGGATCGCCCGGGGCGCGGCGATCCGCAGCGCGGCTGCCGGGACCCCCGCGGCTGTTCCATCATTATAGAGGAAACGGGGGAAAAAGCAACCGAAGGCGGGAAAAACGTCCTTTTTCTTTTCGGCTTCGGAATATGCGGCGCATATGGCCTAAAAAGATACGCCGCCGGGCTTCGTTTTGTGATATACTGGAAGAAAAAGCAAATCCGGCGGTCTTTTCCGCATTGCAGCACGGCCTGTCCCCTACGCAATCCGCGCTCGGCCGGACAAAATGAAAGGAGAAACGGTGCGTTTTCCCCGCCCGCCTCCGGCGGATCAAAAGAGGAGAAGGCACCGGCAACCCGATGATGGAAATTCAGGAAGTTTCTTCGCTGGGAAAAAAGATCACCGCATCCGTCGCGACCGTAATTGCGGGCAAGGACGACGTCATCCTGCTCGCGGTGACGGCGCTTTTCGCCGGCGGCCACATGCTGCTGGACGACGTGCCCGGCACCGGGAAAACCATGCTGTCCAAAACGCTTGCGAAAACGGTGGGCGGGGAATTCCGCCGCGTGCAGTTCACGCCGGACCTGCTACCCTCGGACCTGACGGGCATCAACTACTTCAACCAGAAGCTGGGGGACTTCGTCTTCCGGCGCGGTCCCGTTTTCACGAACGTCCTGCTGGCGGACGAGATCAACCGAGCGGCCCCGCGCACCCAGTCGAGCCTGCTGGAGTGCATGGAGGAGCGCCAGGTGACGGTGGACGGCACAACGTATCCGCTCGCAAGGCCGTACTTCGTCATCGCCACCCAGAACCCGGTGGAAACGCAGGGCACGTTCCCGCTTCCGGAAGCGCAGCTCGACCGCTTTCTGATCAAGACCTCCGTCGGATACCCCTCCGCGGAAAGCGCGGTGGAAATCCTGCGCCGCGGCGCGCACGGCTCCCCCTACGACGGCGTCTCCCCCGTCTGCGGCGCGGAGGAGGTTGTCGCCGCGCAGGAAGCCGTCCAGGGCGTTTACGTCCACCCCGACCTGATGGCCTACATTGCGGCGCTCGCCGAAAAGACGCGGACGCTGCCGGAGGCGGCGCTCGGCGTCAGCCCGCGCGGAAGCCTGGCACTGATGGCCGCGGCGAAGGCGCGCGCGGCTCTTTCCGGCCGCGGCTACGTCGTTCCGGAAGACATCCGCTCGCTCGCGCGCCCCGTTTTCGCCCACCGGCTCATCATGCGCGACAGCTTCGCTTCCGGCGGCGAAAAAGCGGCGGCCGCGGTGGAGGCCGTGCTTGCGGCGGTGGAAGTGCCGTCGGAAAAATGGGATCTGCCCCTTCAGACTGTCTCCGGCTGAACGGGAGGGGACCGAAACATGATTCTGCTGATGATCGGGGCGGCGTTCCTGATCGGCTTCGCCGCCTTTTCGCGCTGGTACCGGCGCATCTGGAACAAAAACCTGTCCCTCGACCTCCGCTTTTCAGAAGACGGCATTTTCGAGGGCGAGACCGGCGAGATCGTGGAAACCGTCACGAACGCCAAGCTGACGCCGCTGCTCTCGGCCAGCGTGTCGTTTCGGACGCCCCGGTTCCTCTCTTACGACGGGCAGAAATTCGCCCATGAATTTTACCGGGAGGATTCCGTCTCGGTCTTTTCCTACGAGAGTCTCGCGCGGCGCATCCCCTTCACCGCGCTGCGGCGCGGCCGCTACACGCTGGACGACGCCGGCGCGGCGGCCATCGACCCCCTGTTCCGGGCAAAATACATCTGCGGCTCCCCGGCCTCCTGCAGCGTTTTCGTCTATCCGCGGGTAAAGGGCGTGGAAAACTTCCACATCGATTTTCAGCGCCTCACCGGGCAGATCCTTGCGCGGCGCACGCTGGTGGAAGACCCGTTCTTTTTCCGCGGCGTCCGCGACTGGACGCCGGCCGACAGCATGCGGCACGTCAACTGGAACGCCACGGCCAAAACGGGCGCGCTCAAGGTGAACCAGTTCGGCAGCGCGCAGTCGCAGAACGTCCTGCTGCTGCTCGATTTCGACGGCTACAACAAGTACGACCACGAGGAGATCCGGGAAGACATCATCCGCATCGCGGCCTACCTTGCCGGCATACTGCTGAAAAGCGGAGCCGCGACGGGGCTCGTGACGAACGCGCCGGAAAGCGGCGGCGTCCGGATGGACTCCTCCTGCAGGAACGGGCGAAGCCAGTATTTCCACCTGCTGCGCCGGATGGCCTGCATCGACGCGGGCAAAACCGTGTGCCCCTTCAGCAGGATCCTCGACCGGCTGTGCCGGCGCGGCCCGGACGCGCAGTGCGTGCTGATCTCCTACTACGCCGGGCCGGAACTCGACGAAAGGGTGCGGCGCCTCTCTTCCCGCGGCACCGCCGTTTCCTGGATCCTGCTCAGGGACAAATCCCGCCGGGTGGATGATAAGCCGCAAAGCGAAACGTTTCTTTGCGAGGTGGAATATTGAATAGGAACGCGAATCGAAACCGGGACATGACCGTCAGCGTCGCGGAAAGCTGGAAGGACTTCGGGGAAAAGCGCCCCGCTTTCGACTTTGCGGAAGACATGATCCGCTTTCTCGCCGTCCTTCCGGCGCTGTTCGTCCCGGCGGCGCTGCTGAAGAGCCCTCCCTCGGCATACCTGGCGGCAGCGGCCCTTCCCGCGGATTTCGCCGTCCTGACGGCGGTCCGCCTGCGCGTGAGGCGCTGGTGGACGTTCGGCCTCCTCGTCGCCGGGGTGACGGCCGCCTTTCTGGCGTTTTTTATCCCGCTGCAAGCCTGGTCCGCCGCCGCAGCGGCGTTCGTTGCAGCGCTGGTGTGCGTGCACAAGCTGAAAGCCGCGGCGAAACGGCGCAGAAAGGAGCGGGAAGAGCTCATCAGCGAACCGGGTGAAAAGACCTACCTCGGGCGGGAAATCATTTACCTGAGCTTTTTTATCTGCCTCGCGGTGTATTTCTTCGCTTTTGCCCGGCAAATCTCCTGGATGATGGCCCTCTGCGTCTGCACGTTCGTCGCCGTCTGCGACGCGATGCTGGTCTACACGCATCATTTCGGGGAAAGCCGCTTTCTGCAGTGGGAAAAAGCCGTCGGAGACACGGAGCGGCGCCCGCCGAAGGCCGGCCGCGGCGCCTTTCCGTTTCTCGCCACCGTCTGCTGCTGCGCCAGCGCGGCGGCTCTCTGGCTGGTTTTCTCACTCTGCGGGATCTCGCGCGCGGACACCGCGCTCCTCGACTTTCTGCGCTCCAGGGGGAACAGCACGGACCGGCCCCCGGAAATCCCGGACGCAAGCGCCGGCCCGTCCCTTTCGGCCGGCCAGCTTTCCAAGCTGGCGGGGTCGAATCCGCCGTCCCCTTTCTGGACCGCCGTCGGGACGATCCTGAAAATCGCCCTGATCGTGTTCGCCGCGGGAGCCGTGATCCTTCTCGCCGCGGCGGGAATCCGCGCGCTCGTCCGGTGCCTCTGCCGCTCCGGCGACATTCCGGAGGAGCGGCGTTCCGTTTTTCCGGGCCGGCGGGCGGGAACCGCCGCCGGAAAAAGGCTGCGCCGGGCCGCAAGGGATATCGGCCTTTTCGCGCGCCGCTCGAACAGGATCAAAATCCGCCGGATGTTTCTCGCGTTCGTGCGGCGTCACCGCTCCGCCGGCGCAGCGGGCAGCGACGCCCCGACGGAAATCGCCCGCAAAATCGGCGGGGACAGCCTCGACGGAGCCGCTGCGATTTATGAGCGGGCACGCTACGGAAAGGACGAATGCGCGGGGGACGACGTCGCCCGCATGAGGGAATCCCTGCGCCCCGCGGGGAACAGGCAGAAGGGATGACGTCCCCCCGCGCCGGCGGCTACGCCTTCAGGTCCGCATGATACGACCAGAATCCGCTGCCGACGTCGTGCTCTTCCCCGGCGAAAACGATCCTCGCCCTTGTGCCGAACGGAACCGTCACATAGAGGTGGAGCCTGCCGTACCGCTTGATCCACCGCACGGTCAGGTCGCCCCTGCACGTGTGGACGGAGGCGTTGACGGAAAGCAGTTTTTCGGGGAAAAACGGGCGGATCTCCGCTTCGGAGAAGCCGGGCGCAGTCGGCCGGATGCCGGCGAGATAGGCGTAAAACCAGTAACCGACCGCTCCGTACATGGGATGGTTGTGCGAGTTCATCCCCGGGCTTTTCTTCATCTCGAAGCGCTCCCAGACGGTGGTCGCCTCGTTCTGGATCATATAGCCGAAGGACGGGTATTCCTCCCGCGTGACGATGCGCCAGGCGTCGTCGACGTAACCGTACTCCGTGAGGACGTCCATCAGGTAGCGGGTGCAGAGGTTTCCCGTGGTGATGCGGTATTCCTTTTCCTCCAAATCCTCATGGAGCCGCCGAGCCGCAAGCCGCCTGCCCTCCTCCGGCAAAATGCCGAGCCAGAGCGCGAAACTCTGGCAGCCCTGCGAACCGGTCGCCATGCGGCCGGTTTTTCCGTCCCACCATTTTGCGAGCATCGCCTGCCGGATCTTTTCCGCGAGCGCCGCATATTTCTCCTTCTCGTCTCTCCATCCGAGCAGGGCGGCGAAGCGCGAAAGGAGGACCGCGTTATAGTAAAAATAACCCGTCGACATCAGGATGCCGGGCGTGCCGAGGGACTGCACGGCGTCGACGTCTTTGTCCCCGCCGACGCAGGCATAAACGGGAGCCGCCCAGTCGCCGTAATAGGAGTAATCGACGATACAGCCGCTGGAATGGGCGGCGAGGCACTTTTCCCACGCCGCGAAACCGCCGTACGCCCTGCGCAGGATCTCGAGGTTCCCCGTGTGCATGCAGGCTTCCAGCCCGGCGATCAGGAACGACGAGCAGACGGGATCGGCGGGGCGGCCGCCGAAAAGGAACGGCGCCGTGCAGGTGATGGCCCCGTCCTCCGACTGCGCGTCCAGCAGATCCTGAACGACCTTCGGAAACAGCCGCCCCACGCCGAAATTATACGGCGTTTCCTCAAAGCGGACCGTCGCGTCGTTCATCCAGCCAAGGCGTTCGTCGCGCTGGGGGCAGTCCGTCAGGATGCCCATGAGGTTCGACTTTTCCGTCTGCACCACATTCTTCTGGATCGCGTTGACAAGCGCGCTTCCGCAGGAAAAAAATCCGCCCTGCGGCACGTCGGTGTAAAGGCTCACCGCGCGGATGTCGTCTTTTTCCAGAAGCGGCAGGCCCGTGACCTGGGCATAGCGGAAGCCGTGGTAGGTGAAGGCCGGCTGCCAGAAGTCCGGATCCCGCCCGTCGCCGGAAGCGATGTAAGTGTCCCTGCATTTTGCGCCGCGCAGGGGGGCGAGGTACAGGCGGCCGTCCTCGTCCAGCGTTTCCATGTGCTCGATGGTTACGGCCTGCCCCTTCCGCATCGGCTTCGGCAGGCGGACCCGGCACACGCCGGCGATATTCTGGCCGAAATCGACCACGCGGGTGCGCTCGTCCACTGGGGTGACGGTGAGCGGGGCGTAAACCTCGTGCTCCGCGACCGGCTCCACCGTCATCACGCGCGCCGCGCCGCCCGGAGCCGGAACGGCCTGCGCCGGGAGGAATCCGGCGGGCGGAGATCCCGGGAGGTTCCACCCCGCCACAGCCCTGCCCGCGTCGTACGTCTCGCCGTTGAACAGATTGTTGTACGAGATCGCCCCGCGCGTCCAGCGCCAGGTTTCATCGGTATCGATCGTCTCGCAGCGCCCGTCGGCGTACCGGACGCGCAGGGACGCGGAAAGCTGCGGCCGGCCGAAGAACGGCACCTTGAGGTCCCGGTTCGGGAAAAGGATGCCCTCGTTGCGGCGCCACCCCTCGCCGAGGACGACGCAGAGGCAGTTTTCACCGGGGCGCAGCCGTTCCCCGATCTCCGGAAGCATGGCATAGTAGCAGCTTTTCGTGTAATCGGAGAAAACGGGGTCCAGCCGGGCGCCGTCCAGCAGCTCGCCGTTCAGGAAAAGCCGGTGGTAGCCAAGGCCGCAGGCATACAGGACGGCGCTTTCGACCTTGCCGCCCAACCGGAAATCCCGGCGGAAATACACGGCTTCCCCGGGTTTATCCTCCGCGGCGGCGATCCAGTCCGGAACATGGTCCGCCAGCCCGGAGACGAAAAACGCCTCCTCTTTGGGCCGGCTCTCCCCGCCCCGATCGTCGCGGACGGCGACGCGCACGACGAGCTTCCGCTCCGCCGGCAGGACGCCCCCGGCGTACGACGCGCTCTGGGCGTCCGTCTCCACCCATTCGGTGTCCCACAGGGATTTTGAGCCGCAGAGCACCTCCAGGCGGTACGCCGTCTGGAACGCTTCGCGGTGGTCGGCCTCCGCCGCCCAGGAAAAGACCGGGTTTCCTTCCGTTATGCGGCAGCGCGCAGGGCCCCGAAGGGGACTGTAATTCATCGAAATTTCCGTTATCTCAGTCATTTTGCCATCCTCCTTTTTCGCACGGAAGCGCTCAGCGGCGCTTGCTTTGGACGTCCGCCTCGTACCGTTTCAGCCGGGAAATCCACTCGGTGCCGACCGGAACGCCCGCCCGCAGGCACGCCATGTCCCAGACCGCGTTGACCGGCAGGTTCTTGAACTCGTCGGTCAGGGCAAGACGCGTCGTAAAGTCTCCCTTCGCCTCCGCTTCCTCCAAGAGCTGCGTGGGCTCGAGCAGAGCCGCGAGGATGCTTTTCCCTGCGGCGCGCAGGCCGATCACCCAGCACGCCACGCGGTTGATGCTCGCGTCGAAATAGTCGAGCCCCATGGCAACCCTGTGGAAAAAGCCGCCGCGCTTCATTTCGGTCATCAGATCCTGCAGATCGTCGCCCTGGATCAACACATGGTCGCTGTCCCAGTGGACGCCGCGGCTGATGTGGAGGAAAATGTCGTCCACAAACAGGGCGATGGAGGAAAGCTTGTCGGCGACGGATTCGGCCGGGCGGTAGTGGCCGGTGTCCATGCAGACGCCAAGGCCGTTTTTCGCGGCGTAGGCGAGATAGAACTCGTGCGAACCGACGGTGAAGCATTCCGTGCCGATGCCGAACAGCTTGCCTTCCATCACGTCGATCGTGTTCCGCCTATCGTATTTCTTCTCGAAGATCTGGTCCAGCGAATCCTTCAGATATTCGCGGTAGAGCAGCCGGTTGGCGGGCAGATCCTTGAGGCCGTCCGGAACCCAGAGCGCGTTCCAGCAGGGCGTGCCCAGCTCCCTGCCGATCGCGTCGCAGATCCCGCGGGCGCCTTTTCCCGCCTTGATCCAGTAGTCGCGGACCTTTTTATCCCTGGAAGCGAGCGAGAACCCGTCCGCGATCATCGGGTGCGTGAAGTAAGATTCGTTGAAATCCAAGCCGTAGCCGCGCTTCTTCGCCCACGCGATCCACCTGGAAAAATCCTCCGCCGTGAA
>DHAI01000118.1:9382-10485 GCA_002397355.1 Ruminococcaceae bacterium UBA4958
CATGGAAAACGCCGTGTCGATGTCCATGCGCAGCTCGTCGCCGTTCCGGGCGGCGCCGGGGTAGCTGCCGGTCACGAGGTTCTGGCTCGCGACGCCGCTGAGCCCCTCGAACCCGCGCACGTCGTCGCCCTGCCAGCTGTGCAGCGAAACCGGTATCCCGGCGAATTCCTCCATGGCTTTGCCGGTGTCGATCCCATACCCGGCGTAAATCCTCCGGGCCGCGTCGTAACTCTTTTGGACCAGATCCTCGTCGCGTTTGATTTCAGTCATTGCAAAAGCCTCCTCATCATTTTGTATCGTTCTCACGCAGGAATACCGTGCGGAAAAGCTTCTCGGCGAAAAGCGCGTGCATTTCGCGCGCCGGGTGATTGATCCGGTTGGCAAGCAGATAGGTGACGTCCGCGCCGAGGGAATACAGGCGCTTCCAATCGGCATAACAGTCGCACAGCAACGCGCCCTCCCGCTCCGCCGTCTCCCGCGCGCGCTGCATGTAGCGGTCCATTTCTCCGCCGTTCTGCACCTCGGCGCAGCGCTCGGCGGTATCCCGGAGCCACCCGGCCGCCAGCTCGGGGCTGCGTGCGGTGCACATCATGTTCGGCGTCAGAAAGACGGTGTCGATCTCCGCGGCGCGGAGCTGCCGGAAAATGGAGGCCAGCGCGTCGCCATACCTGTCGAGACCTTTTTCACCCGCCAGCGCGTCGTTCAGGCCGAAGCACACCACCGCGAGATCCGGCCCCGCGTCGATCACGTCCCGCCGCACGCGCTCCGCGCCCTGCACGGCGTCTCCACCGGAAATCCCGGCGTTGATCACGCATACCGGGCAGTTCGGAAACACCGTCTCCATTTTTCTTTTCAGGCGGGCATGATAGACCGCGGCATGGTCGTAGACGCAGTCAAAGCGGCCGTCTTCCTTTTCCAGGATCTCAAAACAGCCGTGCGTCACACTGTCCCCCAGAAACGCCAGCTTGACGGGCGGCGCGGCGGCCGGTTCCCCGGACTTCATCCTGATTTTCTGCAAAAGCTTCATGCTGCAAGCACCCTTTTTCTCCTATTTTTCCGCGTCGGCGCAAAATGGCGGGTGGAATTTACCCGGGTAAATATTG
>DHAI01000016.1:0-13522 GCA_002397355.1 Ruminococcaceae bacterium UBA4958
CCCCAACATTTATTATAGAGCCCTTTTTTCTCTCAGTTTCACTCATAAAATGCGGGGGTTTTGCAGCGATAACGCCCGGAATATAGCTGCCGTCATATCACAGGATCTCCATAATGTCAATTTCTTATGGGCTGCCGATTCTCACGGAGGAATGTACTAATCTCAGCGTTTTGAACGGCTTATCCCGCATGGGGAAAACCAAAAAAATACCGCCCTGTGAAGGGCGGTAAAAAAGAAGGAGAGAAAGTTATGAAAAAGTATATTTAAAATCCTCTTTCGAGGAACTTGTAATTTGTCTGCGGGTCTGTAGTCCGGTATTCCGTCCACACGGCAGGCCCATGCAGTTTTATACTTGGTGTGTTTCTGTTTGGAATGTCTTAAGTATAAGCAAATATTGTGTACGGGCTGTGAATCGAATTTTAAAAAATTGCACAATTCTTGTTAAGAATCTGAAAACAAAAAGCAGAAATAAAAAATCCGCCCCGAATACCTTGCAGGATTCGAAACGGATTTTGAAAGTGCCGTACAGTCTGAGCCTAAACCAGCATATTCAAGGCTCCCGGCTGCTGGTCTTCTGATTCGGAAGAATCGCTCTCTGATTTCTCTTTTACCTCCTGCTCAGCCTGCCGCTGTTCCGCAGAAGTTTCGGCTTTGGATATCTGCGCCTTTGTGGTTTTGGCAATTGCCGAGTGAACGGATTCACCGGAGTTCCGCAGCGCAACCATTGTGGCGTCGGTCTTGTATTGCAGCGTGGAAACGCCAATCCGTTTTGGGCCGGACTTTCCGGTTTCGTCGGCATGCTTCTGCTCCTTTTGCAGCTGGCTGATTTGCTGATCAACTTTAGAAATCAGGTTGTCGAATTCATTCAGTTTCATGCGGATGCTCGTTCCGCCGCATCCGGAGGAATGAGCCTTAATGCGGTAATCGTCTTCCATATTCTGAATGGATTGTTTCAGCCTTTGGAGTTCCGATATGCGGGCTTTTTGACTATTGCCAGTGTCAAGGCCCGCATCTCCCGATTTGCTGGCTGCCGCAGCCAGCGCAATCGCATCAATTCCCATGTTCTGTTCCCGCCTTGCATTAAGATATGTGATATTCTCTATATTTTATTTATCGAACGAAATTTCAATAAATTTAGAAAAATAGAAAATTTTTGCTGTTAAAAGACTCTCAGCGGGAGTTTTTCAGCTTTGCGCAATGGCAGCCAGGGAATATATTATTCGGGTGATTCTCCGTTTTTTTTACCGGAAGCCTGCGCGGAGCCGGATTTACGGAATTCCTCGATCTTGTAGCGTGGGCGTGCTTTTGTTTCCCCGTAGATTTTTCCAATGTAAGTGCCCGCGACACCAAGGCAAGAAAGGATCAGCCCGCCGAGAAGCCACAGTGACCACACGGCGGGAACCCACGCGGCGGTTGTTCCTACCGCATGGGAAATCAGCGTCCAGATGAAGCCGATCAGGCTCACCAGCAATACCGCAGCTCCAAGGATGAAGATCAATTTCAGCGGTTTGACGCTGAATGAGGTGATGCCGTCTACGGCGAACGCCAGCATCTTTTTCAGCGGGTATTTCGATTCCCCGGCGAACCGTTCATGGCGGTCATAATAAACAAAATCGCTCCGGAACCCAATCAGCGGGACAAGCCCCCGCAGAAAAAGATTGACTTCGCGGTATTCGCTGAGGGCGTCCAGCGCACGGCGGCTCATCAGGCGGTAGTCCGCGTGGTTGTAAACGATATCCACGCCCAGCGCAGAGAGAAACCGGTAAAATCCCTGTGCTGTAAAACGTTTAAAAAACGTGTCAGTGTCGCGCCGGTTGCGTACGCCGTATACGACATCACAGCCCTCCCGGTATTTTTGCACGAACTGAGGGAGAACTTCCACGTCGTCCTGCAAATCGGCGTCGAGGCTAATGGCGCAGTCCGCAAGCCGGCGCGCCGTCATCAGCCCCGCAAGCAGGGCGTTTTGGTGGCCGCGGTTGTGCGCCAGTTTAATGCCGCTGACAAGACTGTTTTCTTCACAATACTGCGAAATCAGTTTCCACGTGCCGTCCCGGCTGCCGTCGTCGACAAACAGGATCCGGCTGCTGCTGTCTGCAAGGCCGCCGCTGATCATAGCGTCCAGTTTTTCCGTCAGGCGCTTTTCCGTTTCCGGCAGAACTTTTTCTTCGTTGTAGCATGGGACAACCAGATATACCACAGTCATATTAAAAATCCTCCTGATCCGATGGATCCGCCTGCTCCGGAATTTCCGGAGATTTCACGCGGTAAATTTTCCGTTTCTTTTTTGCGGGGGAGCGTGTATACAGCAGATAAAGGCCAAGCAGTGCAAACCCTCCGAGAGTGACCCAGAATCCGAGCCGTACGCCGGGAGTCTGGTAAGTAAACCGGATAGACGCGGTTCCTTTCGGGACGCGGACCGCCATAAAGCCGACATTGACCTGGTAAATTTCCGCTTTTTTCCCGTTAACAGTGGCGCTCCAGCCGTTTTCGAACGGAACGCTGAAAAATACAAGGCGTTCGGAATTTGATATGGCTGTAGCGGAAAAACCGCCGTTGTCGTGAGAGAACGAAGTGCAGGATGTTGCCCGCCGGGCGGCGCAGTCCCGTAAATAGGCTTCCTTGTTATAGGTCTGTGCGTTGAGATTCAGGTGTTTCAGGTTTCCTTTTTCTTTGGCCGCGTCTGCGTCTTCCAGCACAATTGCTTTCAGCAGAAGCAGGTGGCGTTCATTTTCTGAAGTGCTGTTGTATTCCGAACGGGTAATGTAAGCGCTGTAGCTGAATCCCATGGGAATATAATAGTCATTCTGGTAAATGGTGCACCCGTTCTGCGTATCATAATAGCTCCATCCGGGCATGGCGGTTTCACCGCCGTCGTTAAAATTTTTGCCGCCGGAAGGATCAAACAGCCACCGGCAGCTGGTTAGGCCGCGCAGTCCGTAGACCGTGGTGTCCGGGCGGGAACCGACGTCCCGCTGCACGCCGATAGAGGGATAGAATTCCATGATGGAGCCGGGCACAATGCTGTGGAATGCCTGGATCGTCGGCATCTGCCAGAACATGGCCTGGTTGTCCATGCCGTCGTAGACGTCGATGCGGCTGAAGGTCGTTTCGTCCGGCAGACTGATCCCGCTGCCCTTGTTCAGCGAATAGGGGATGATCCAGTGATGCGTGTCATCACTCTGCGTTTTGCCAAGCGCGATGAAAAACGCCGCGTAGAAACAGGTGATCAGCGTGATGCCGGCCATGCAGCGCCGCAGGAAAAGCTTCCTGTCCGTCCGGTAGCACCGAAAGACGATGACCAGCAGCGCAAGGCTCAGCAGCGCGATGGCGACGTAGGTCCAGAAGCGGGTGGGGTACTGCTCCAGACCGACGGTGACGGTTTTGCCGCCGTTCCCGTCGTCTTCGGATTTCACCATGAGCCCGATGGGCAGCGCGATGCCGAGCGTAATGCCGAAGGTCCAGCGGATCGCCCGTCTCCAGTCGGCGTCGGCGCTCTGCAGCGCGGCTACGGTCGCCAGCGCCATCATCAGCGTGAGCATGTAGTACCAGCGGGCGTAGTAAGCCATGTTGAACGCCTGGAACGCGGCGTTCAGAATCGGCACGAGCGCCATGAGGAACAGAACGAACAGAAGCGTTTTCAGCCAGTGCTTTTTCCGGGACTGCAGGAACGCGATGACGCCGCTCATGCTGAAAAGCGGAAACCAGGCGCCCAGCGACGCCCACTTCGCCTCGGAATTCGGGGTGAAGTTCGGCCGGGCCGGAATGTCCGGCGGGAAGAAAAAGCATTCCAGAATATGGATATACCGCTGATTGAAGTCGTACAGCAGCGCGTTCCATCCGTCCGGCGGGTCGACGACGCGCGGATTCTGCACCACGGCCAGCACCGTCGGCAGCAGCAGCACGCAGGTGCACAGTACGCCGATAATCGCCTCGCACAACAGCTGCAGGAAGTCCCGCAGGGACATTTTCCAGTTCCGCAGGAGCATCCGGGTGGCCCAGTAGATCAGCAGGAAGACGACCTGCCCCACGAAGAAATAGTAATTCACCGTGCAGCAGAGGAACACCGAGAACGCGAACACATACCTGCGGTGGTTGTACATGTACTCGTCCAGCGCCCACAGCATCAGGGGGAAGAAGATGATCGCCTCGTGGAAATGGTTGAAAAAGATGTTGTAGACGGAAAAGCCGGAAAACGCGTACAGCAGCCCGCCCACGACCGCGTAGCCCTGGCGGCTCGCATAACGGCGCAGGTAGAGGAAGGAGGTCAGCGACGCGCAGCCGAATTTCAGAATGAGCAGCGGCCCCATCAGGTGCGGCACCATCCAGCTCGGAAACGGAATGGTCAGCCAGAAGAACGGGCTGCCGAGCAGGTAAAAGGAATAGGAACCGACGAAATTGGCGCCGAGGTCGGTCGTCCAGCTCCAGCCCCAGTTCCCGCTTCGGATCGCGTCGTGGCACATCTGGTAGAATGGGACCTGCTGCACGTTGAAATCGCCGTAGAACAGAAAATAACCGTTGTCGAAGATGATAAAGGGTACGAAGAATACGAAGGCGATCCCCAGACCGGCGACGAACGCCAGCCGCAGGTAGTAACCGTCTTCTCTGCCCCGCAGGTCCTGATACCTTATCACCCCGCCACCTCCTTCGCATGATGGGTGCCCGTGCTGAAACCGGGCGGCTTGCTCGGCCCGGCAGCCGTTCTCCGGGTTTTTCCCTATTATACCATACGGCTCCGCCGAAACAATGGAGCGGAGGGGGAAAATATCAGAAATCCTGTTGAATTCCGGCCGGAAATTGTTATGATTAAAAAATAGATGAGAAAACGGAAGGGGATATTGGCTTATGCACCATTTTTTCGCCATGATTTCGCGCATGAAATACATCAACCGCTGGGGTTTGATGCGCAACACGCGCAGTGAAAATCTCTGCGAGCACAGCTTCGAGACGGCGGTCATCGCCCACGCGCTGGCCGTGCTGAGGAACACGCGCTTCGGCGGCCGCGTCGACGCGGAGCGCGCCGCGCTTCTCGCCCTTTATCACGACGCCACGGAGATCATCACCGGCGACATGCCCACGCCCGTAAAATACTACAACCGGGAGCTCCGCTCCGCCTACCGCGAGGTGGAGCGCGCCGCGCAGGGCAGGCTGCTGGCCTATCTGCCGGACGACATGAAGCCCGTTTACGGCCCGCTTCTCGGCGAGCCGCTTCCCTCCGACGCCGAACTGCTCCCGCTTGTGAAGGCGGCCGACAAGATCGCCGCCGTGATCAAGTGCGTGGAGGAGAAGCGCGTGGGAAACAGAGAGTTTTCCAGCGCCGAGAATTCTCTCCGGCGGGCCGTCGCCGGGATGCACCTGCCGGAAGCGGATTGTTTTCTGTCGGAATTCCTGCCCTCCTACAGCCTGACGCTCGACGAGCAGAAGTGAGTTTACTTTTCGAAAAACAGGGTATATAATATATCAGATTTTGCCGGGAAAAACAAAATGCGGTCGGATACGAAAACCGGTTTAAGGAATGATATTGTGAAAAGCAAAAAGCACCTTGCGCGAAACATCGTGATTCTCGTGATAAGCATTCTGTTCCTGGTTGGCGGCTTCGGCTGCATTTACGCGGATCAGCTTCTGGGAAAAATCCGCTTCGTCGCGGAAGGGGAAAGTTCCGCCGGCTCCCAAGTGGATACCGGAGACCTGTTCGAGCCTCCGGCGGAGTCGGGCGTCGGGAAAGACAACGCGAAGGCAGGCCTTATCGGCGGCCTGTACCACGACGACGCCGTCACGAACATCCTGCTGCTGGGCGTGGACGACTGGCAGGCCGGCGACAGCGGCCGCAGCGACAGCATGATGCTGGTTTCCATCGATTCGCGCCACAAAAAAATGAAGGTCACGTCCTTCATGCGGGACATCTACGCCGCGATCCCCGGCCTCGGCAGCCACAAGCTGACCGAGGCTTACAGTCTCGGCGGCGGCAAGGCGGACGGCGCGCGGAAGATCCTTTCCACCATCGAGGCAAATTTCGGCGTCGACATCGACCGCTTCGTAACGGTGGATTACGAAGCGTTCCCGAAAATCATCAATCGTCTCGGCGGCGTGGAGATCGAGCTCACCGACGAGACGAACGCGGACGGCATCACCGAGGCGGGCCTCATCAACGCGTATTCCGGCGAGACGGGGCACCCGGTCCACACGGGGAAGAACACGCTCACCGGTCTTCAGGCGCGCTACTATTCCCGCATCCGCGACATCGGCAACGACTTCGAGCGCACCGCGCGCCAGCGCAAGGTGTTCGCCAGCATCGTCGGAAAGCTGAAGACCGCCAGCCCCATCACGGTCAACGCGGTCCTCGCCGATATCCTGCCCCTCGTTTCCACCAACATGACGAAGGACGAAATCGTTTCGCTGGCGGGGAACGCCTTGACGTACCTGAATTATCCGCTCATCCAGCACCGCGTGCCCGCGGACGGCGAGTGGTACCGCCTGGAGAACGACGCCGGCGACTGCATCGGCATTACGGATCTCGAAAAGACGAAACAGAATTTTGTGAAATTTATTTTTGAAGACGATATTCCGTCGGGAGATTATTCCTGAGCCGGATCTTTATTTGCCTCCAAGATTTACCCCGAAGGATTTTAGACCGTCGAAGCCGCACAGCGTAAACCGTGCGGCTTTTTCTTGAGGAAAGGAGCAGATTTCGTGTCCGCGCCGCTGTATGAGGCCCTTCTCCGCCACCGTTCGCTCGGCCGCGCGCCGTTCCACACGCCCGGCCACCACGGCAATCCGGCCGCGCTGCCGCCGGATCTGCTTTCCCTCGATTATACGGAGCTGCCGGACACCGACAGCCTGTACGACGCTTCCGGCCCGATCCTTGCGGCGGAGCGCCTTGCCGCGCGCCTTTTCGGCGCGGCACGCACCTGCCTTTCCGCGGGGGGCTGCACGCTCTGCATCCAGGCGATGCTGCGCCTTGCCGCGCCGGAGGGTGGGGAGGTGCTCTGCTCGCGCGTGATCCACCGCTCGGCCGTGAACGCCATGGCCCTGCTGGGCCTTACCCCGGTGTGGGCGATGCCGGGGGACCTGCTTTCCGTACTTTCCGCCCACCCCGGCGTCCGTGCCGTTTACGTCACAAGCCCGAACTACTACGGCCAGCTTCTGGATCTTGCGCCGCTTGCCGCGGCGTGCAGGGCAAGTGGCGTGCCGCTCCTGGTGGACAGCGCCCACGGCGCGCACCTGATGTTCACGGAGCCGAAGCTGCACCCGCTCGCGCTCGGCGCCGCCATGACGGCGGATTCGGCCCACAAGACGCTCGGCGTGCTCACGGGTGGCGCGTGGCTGAATATCGGAGACGCGCGGTACGTTCCGGACGCGAAGCGGGCGATGGCGCTTTTCGGCTCCACCAGCCCGTCCTACCCAGTGATGGCCTCGCTGGACTGCGCGCGCGAATGGCTGGAGGAGCACCCCCACTCATTCCGGCCGGTCCAGAAGCGTGTCGCACAGCTGCGCGCGCTTGCGCTTTCGCGTGGCATCGGCCTGCCGGACGGCCCCTGCGACCCGGCGCGCCTGACGCTGAACACCGCTTCCGCCGGCCTTTCCGGCACGCGGGCGGCGGAAATTTTCCGCGCGGCGGGTGTGGAACCGGAATACGCCGACCGTGACTTTTTGGTGCTGATCGCCACGCCGTTCAACACGGAAGCGGACTATCGGCGCGCGGCCGCGGCGATTTTCCGGCTGCCCGTGGGGGAAGCATTGCCGCGCCATGCCGCCCTTCCGCCGCTTCCGCCCGTTGCGGAAAACCTGCGGGACGCCGTTTTCGCCGCGGCGGAGCGCGTCCCGCTTGCGCGCGCCGCCGGCCGTGTGGCGGCGGAAACCGCCTGTCCCTGCCCGCCGGGGGTGCCCGTGGTCATGCCGGGGGAGCGGATTACAAAAGAAGCGGTCGAGTTTCTGGGCGGGTATGGAATTTTACGGCTGAAAGTGTTAAAATAAAATAGCGGGCTTATGGCCTGCATAGACTGTACGGAACCAGTATAAAACATAGTAAAGAACGGGAGGGACCAGGGCATGAAGCTTTTACTGGCAATTGTAAACAGCGACGACAGCGGGAACGTTTCCGCCGCTCTGACGAAGGACGGATTTTCCGTCACGAAACTGGCGACGACGGGTGGATTCCTGAAAGCCGGGAATACGACATTCCTGATCGGAACCGACGACGACCGAGTGGACCGCGCGATCGACGTGATCGCAAAGCAGAGCCGCCGGAGGACACAGCTCGTGCCGAACACGACCACGATGGACGTAGGCATGTATTCCGCCTATCCCGTTGAAGTGACCGTGGGTGGTTCCACCGTATTCGTGCTCAACGTGGAGCGCTTCGAAAAGGTATGAGCCTGCGTTTCGACGGCCCGGAAGGCGGGGCGCGGGTGCAGGCCGCCCTGTCCCTCGCTTTTTCCGGCGGACGTGTTCCGCATGCCGTTTTGCTGGAAGGGGAGCCGGGCAGCGGAACCGAAAAGCTTGCCGCGGTTCTCGCCCGCGCCTGCGTCTGCCTTTCCGAAGGCGACCGTCCGTGCGGCGTCTGCGCCGGCTGCCGGAAGGCGCTGGCCGGTTCCCACCCGGATATTTTCACGCTGGACGGCGACAAGGATCCGCGCGCGTTCCCCGTGGACGAGATCCGGCGGATCCGCTCGGACGCCTTTGTGCGGCCGAACGAGGCGCCGCGGAAAGTTTTTGTCCTGCTGGGTGTGCAGAACATGCCGGAGATTTCGCAGAACGCCCTGCTCAAAATTCTGGAGGAGCCGCCGCGGAACGTCCTGTTCCTGCTTACCGCCACAAGCGCCGCCGCGTTGCTGCCGACCGTCCGCTCGCGCGTGCAGGTTTTTTCCGTGGCCGGCGGCGGGCTTCCGACGGACTGGGCGCTGGCCGAGAGTTTGGCGCGCGCCGTGTTCGCTTCCGGCGAGGCGGAGCTTCAGTTCGGCGCGGCCGCTTTGCCGGCGGACAGGGAGGCGTTCCGGAGCACGCTGCGGCAGCTTTCGCTGCTGTTCCGCGACGCGCTGGTCCGCCGCTCGGGCGGCGGCGGATGCCTGACCGGCAGGGAGAGTACGGTCGCCGCGCTGAGCGGCGGCCTGACGCGTCTCAGCCTCATCCGCATGGCGGAAGAAACGGAAAAGGCGCTTCGGGCGCTGGAACGAAATGCGAACGCCGCTTTGCTGGCGACGGCTTTCTGCGCGGGACTGCGCGGGGCGGCGGGCCGGTAGCGGCAGGTCTGGAGGAGAATATGGCAGAAGTGATCGGCGTTCGGTTTAAGAACGCCGGAAAAGTTTATTATTTCGACCCGGACGGCAACAAGCTGGAAAAGGGCGATCATGTGATCGTGGAAACGGCCCGCGGCGTCGAGTGCGGCGAGGTCGCGATGGGGAACCGCGCCATCGACGACGAGAAGATCGTCCAGCCGCTGCGCAAGCTGATGCGCGTCGCCACGGACCCCGACATGAAGCATGTGGCGGACAATCGCCGCAGGGAGAAGAGCGCCTTTGACATCTGCTTGAAGAAGATCGCCGCGCATAAGCTGAAAATGAAGCTCGTGGACGTCGAGTATACGTTCGACAACTCCAAGATCCTCTTTTACTTTACGGCGGACGGCCGGGTCGATTTCCGCGAACTGGTGAAGGACCTTGCGTCCGTGTTCCGCACGCGCATCGAGCTGCGCCAGATCGGCGTGCGCGACGAAGCGAAGATGCTCGGCGGCATCGGCGTCTGCGGCAGGCCCTTTTGCTGCTGCACGTTCCTCGGCGGCTTCCAGCCGGTTTCCATCAAAATGGCGAAGGAACAGGGGCTTTCCCTGAATCCCGTCAAGATTTCCGGCATCTGCGGCAGGCTGATGTGCTGCCTGAAATACGAGCAGGAGGCTTACGCCGATCTGCTTCGTTTCGTGCCGGCGGTCAATTCCGTCGTCATGACGCCGCAGGGTAAAGGCGTGGTGGCGGACCGCAACCTGCTGTCCGAAAAGGTGACTGTCCGCCTGGATGCGGCGCCGGACGGTCCGGCGCGCGCCTTTCCCGCCGGGGATGTCAAGGTGCTGCGTGGTCCCCGCGGCTGCGCCGCGAAACCGGAGCAGCAGGAACAGAGCCCGAAGGGAAAACCGGAGGAAGGGTGAAATTTTTCTTGCATTTTCGCCGCTTTATGATAGAATAAGGTGGATTAAACAAGATGGAGGTGTCACTTTATGGCATATGTGATTGGCGACGAATGTATTTCCTGCGGTTCCTGCGAAGGCGAATGCCCGGTCGGCGCGATTCATGAAGGCGACGGTAAATATGAAATCGATCCGGAAAAATGCACCGAATGCGGGACCTGCGCGGGTGTTTGCCCCGTAGGCGCACCGAAACAGGCCTGATCTCCATAATAAGGGACAATTGGGGGCGGAGCGCGGATGCGCCCCGCTTCTTCTTTGCCCATGGATTTCCGGGAGGCGTTTCGATGGAACGGACTTTTCTTTTGCCCGGGGAGCACCTGGAGCATCTCTCCAGCCGGGTTTCCGTCGCCGTCGGCAACGGATATGCGTTCAGCACGGACACCGTGCTGCTTGCGTGGTATTCGCTGCCGAAGCGGGGGGAGCGCTGCGCCGACCTCGGCACCGGCTGCGGGTTTATCCCGCTTTTCTGGTGTGCGCGCTCCGCGCCGTCGGCCGTCTGGGCGGTGGAGGTCCAGCCGGAGGCCTGCGACATGGCGCGGCGTTCCGTCCGGGAGAACGGCCTCGAAGGGACTGTTCGCGTGGCGGAGTGCGACGTGCGCGGCCTTTCGGCGGCGGGCTGCGTGCCGCGCGGGCTCGACGTGGTCGCCTGCAATCCGCCGTATACGGCGGCTGGCGCCGGGGTGCCGAGCGCCGCGCGCAGGGACCGCATTGCCCGGCACGAGACGCTCTGCGCATTTTTCGATTTCGCCGCCGCCGCGGCCGGCCTGCTGCGGTGGGGCGGAAGGTTTTGCTGCTGCCTGCGCCCGGAGCGCCTCTGCGGTACGGTCACGGACCTGCGCCGCGCGGGACTGGAGCCGAAACGGCTCCGGCTGGTGCAGCAGCGGAAGGATGCCGCCCCGTTTCTGCTCCTGCTTCAGGCGAGCCGGGGCGGGAAGCCGGGGCTGAGGGTGGAGCCGGTGCTCCTGCTGGAAGATGACGCCGGCGGTGTTTCGGAAGAAATGCTCCGCGTTTACGGGGATTACAAGGAGGGAAGGGCATGAGCGGTAAGCTCGTTGTGGTCGGCACGCCGATCGGCAATCTTGAGGATTTCTCGCCGCGGGCGGCCCGCGCTCTCGCCGAAGCGGATTTCATCGCCGCCGAGGATACGCGCGTGACCAGGAAGCTGCTGAGCCGTTTCAACATCAGGCGTCCGCTGGTCTGCTATTTCGACCACAATAAATACCGGCGGGGCGAGGCGATCTGCGAGCGGATGGAGAACGGCGAGACCTGCGCGCTCGTTTCCGACGCCGGCATGCCCGCGATTTCGGACCCGGGCGAACTGCTTGTCGCGCAGTGCGCCGAGCGCGGCATCCCGGTCTGCGTCGTTCCGGGGCCGAGCGCCGTCGTCTCCGCGCTGGCCGTTTCGGGGCTCCCGACGGGCCGCTTTACGTTCGAGGGCTTTCTCAGCGTCAATAAAAAAAACCGCCGCGAGCATCTCGACGGGCTCAAAACGGAGCGGCGCACCATGGTGTTCTATGAAGCGCCGCACAAGCTGGCGGCCACGCTGGCGGATCTGCTCGCCGCGCTGGGCGACCGCCGGGTCGCCGTCGTCCGGGAGCTGACAAAGATCCACGAGGAGGTGGTCCGCACCACGCTTGCCGAAGCCGCTGCGCGCTACGCCGACGGGAGCGCGCGGGGGGAATTCGTGCTCGTGGTGGAAGGGGCGCCGTATCGCGCCGCACCGCAGGCGCCGGAGGAGACGGCGGAGACGGTCGCGCGGAACTATATCGCGCAAGGGTTTTCCGCTTCGGAAGCGGCAAAAAAGGCCGCCGCGGAAACGGGCCGCAGAAAGAACGAAATTTACCGCGCGCTGAGCCGGAAGAAAGGCTGAAAATCCGCGGGAAGGCCGAAAGGCGGCCGCGAGAGGTGGAATAAAATGAATTATGATTTCGAAACTGCGGTGGACCGCAGCGGGATGAGCGCCGCGAAATGGATCGGCATGAAGGGGCGGAACCCGCGGGTGCCGCAGGGCATCGTGCCTTTTTCCGTCGCGGACATGGACCTCAAAAATCCCCCGGAGGTTGCGGAGGGACTGAAAGATTTCCTGGACGATGCGGTCCTCGGATATACGGAGCCGTATGACGGCTACTTCGGCGCCGTATGCGGCTGGATGAAGTCCCGCCACGGGTGGGACGCCTCGAGGGAGTGGATTGTCCTCACGCCGGGCGTCGTGACGGCGCTGTACCATGCCGTGCGCGCGTTTACGAAACCGGGCGACGGCGTTATCCTCATGACGCCCGTGTACGGCCCGTTTTACGGCGCGATCCGCCAAAACGGCAGAAAGATCGTGGAAATCCCGCTGCGGGACTGCGGCGGAAGATATGAGATCGACTTCGACAGCCTGGAGCGGAAAGCGGCCGATCCGGCCAACACGATGCTCCTTTTCTGCAGCCCGCACAATCCGGTGGGACGTGTCTGGACGCGCGGCGAGCTGGAAAAGGTCGCGGAGATCTGTCTGCGCAACCATGTCCTCGTCGTCTCCGACGAGATCCATTCCGACCTGATCCTGCCCGGCCATGCGCACACGGTATTCGCCGGAGTTTCCGACGAAGCGGCGGACCGGTGCGTCGTCTGCACCGCGCCCAGTAAGACGTTCAATCTCGCGGGGATGCAGGCGTCCAATATCTTTGTTCCGAACGGCGGGCTGCGCGCCAGGCTGAAAGCGGAGCTTTCCAGAAGCGGCATCGGCGAGCTGAACATCCTGGGCTATAAAGCGTGTGAAATCGCCTACGAGAAGTGCGGCGGCTGGCTGGACAGGCTGCTCGCGCTCGTCGACGGAAACCGGGCCTTTACGGAACGCTTCCTCGCGGAGCGGATTCCCGGGATCTGTCCCTGCCGGATGGAGGGCACTTACCTGCAGTGGTGGGACTGCCGAGGGCTCGGTATGGACGAGCAGGAGCTCGAACGCTTTCTGACGCGGGAGGCGCTTTTCTTTGCCGTCCCCGGGACTGCGTTCGGACAGGCCGGCGCCGGCTTCGAGCGCGTGAACCTCGCGTGCCCGCGTGCGACGCTCGCCGACGCGCTGCGCCGCCTGGAAGCGGCGTTCCGCGCGCGGAAATAGCTCCGCTGCGGGTTCTGCCGGTATAAAAAAAGAAACCCGCCTGAAAAAAGCTCTTTCAGGCGGGCGTCCCGGCCTTGCTGCGGGTTTTACTTTTTTGCGTACTCCGCGGAGGCGAGATAACCGTATTCCGAACCCGGAAAGTCCAGCGTGGCAAAGTAGTCGGCCGGCGTTTCCGCCCGGCGGATCAGCCGCGTGGAGCCGTCCTCCTTCAGCAGGATCTCGGCGGAGCGGAGCTTGCCGTTGTAGTT
>DHAI01000016.1:13582-13746 GCA_002397355.1 Ruminococcaceae bacterium UBA4958
TTCGGCAGCATGCGGTCGACCGCAAATTTGTCGTTGTTTTCGCACAGGCCGCCCACTACGTCGTACATATGGTCGCAGGGCATGTCCTCTTTGCCGCTGACCGTAATGTGGTGGTACGCGCCGTACATCGCGGGGCGCATGAGGTTCGCGGCGCTGGCGTCGAG
>DHAI01000016.1:13903-18608 GCA_002397355.1 Ruminococcaceae bacterium UBA4958
CCGATGTATTCCTTGTAGATGTGCTTTTCCCGGATGGCCGTGGCCACAAGGCAGCCGTAAGGCGCCAGCATGAACCGGCCCATCTCGGTGAACAGCGCCACGTCGCCCATTCCTTCCGGCGCGAGCACTTCCTCGTAAACGCCGCGGACCATTTTCCCGATGGAGGCGATATCCGTCTCCTTCTGCTCCGGGCGGTAGGCGACGCCCACGCCGCCGGAGAGGTTGATGAACGCGATCCGTGCCCCCGTTTCGCGGTGAAGCTCCGCGGCGAGGCGGAAAAGCTGCCGCGCGAGCTCCGGGTAGTACTCGTTCCCGACGGCGTTGCTGGCGAGGAAAGCGTGGATGCCGAAGCGCTTCGCGCCGAGCTGCTGCAGCCGGCGGAATCCCTCGAACATCTGTTTCCGCGTAAAGCCGTATTTCGACTCGCCCGGGTTGTCCATAATCGCGTTGCTCGCCTTGAAAACGCCGCCCGGGTTGTACCGGCAGCAGATCGTTTCCGGGATGCCGCAGAGGCGGTTCAGAATATCGATGTGCGTGAAATCGTCCAGGTTGATGATCGCGCCCAGCCTGCGCGCGAGAAGAAAATCGGCGTCCGGCGTCTCGTTCGAGGAAAACATGATGTCGTGCCCCGAAAACCCGACCGCGTCCGAAAGCATCAGCTCGGTGTAGGAGGAGCAGTCCGTTCCGAAGCCTTCGTCCCGCATGAGCTGCAGCAGGTAGGGATTCGGCGTCGCCTTGACGGCGAAATACTCCCGGAAGCCCTTGTTCCACGCGAACGCGCGCTTTACCCTTTCGGCGTTTTCCCGGATTCCCTTTTCGTCGTAAAGATAAAAGGGCGTGGGGTATTTTTTAACGATTTCCGCGAGCTGTTTCCTGCTGACGAACGGTTTTTTCACCATCGCTGCGATCCTTCCTTCGGCCGTATCTGCTCCGCTTTATTTAGCTAAAACTACTATAACGGCCCGGACGATATTTGTCAAGGATCGGGGGAAAAAGCCGTTTTTCCAAAAAGTTTTCACGAAATGTGATAGTATCACAGACGGCCGAAGGAAAAGCGGGTATAATAAAGCCAGATAAACCCAATGAACGACACGAAAGGAAGCAGATTAAAATGGAAGTAATGAAGCTGACAGCCGGCAATTTCGATTCAACCGTGGAAAAAGCGGACAAGCCGGTTCTGGTGGATTTTTGGGCTTCCTGGTGCGGTCCCTGCCGCATGGTTTCGCCCATCGTGGACGAGATCGGCGAGGAGAGCGACGGGAGCTACGGTGTGGGAAAGGTCAATGTGGACGAAGAGCCGGAACTTGCCGCCCGCTTCAATGTGATGAGCATCCCCACCCTGATTGTTTTCCGGGACGGGAAGCCGGCCAAAACGGCCATCGGCGCCCGCGGGAAAGAGGAAATCCTTTCTCTGCTCGAGTGACCTCCTCCGCGGCGGCCGCCTTGACATCGGGCCGCCGCCTGCGGTATGATATGAAGCGGCGGCCCGGCGGGAAAGCCGAAAAGCCGGGGCCGGAAAAATCCGGCCCCGCTTTCTGCTGCCGGTCGGGCTGAAATGGAGGAACTTTTCATGGTGCAAGCGGTGATTTTCGATATGGACGGCGTGATGTTCGACACGGAGCGCCTTTCGCGGGAAATCTGGGAAGAAGTCGGCGGCGAATTCGGCGTACCGGACATCGCCGCCTTTCACCCGCGCCTGATGGGCGCGAAGATGGAGGAGATCCGGTCTTTCCTCTGCGAGCACTGCGGGCCGGGTTTCCGGGCGGGGGATTTTCTCGCGGAGACGGGGCGCCGTCTCGACGCGCGCCTTGCGGCGCAGGGAGTCCCCGTCAAGGCCGGGCTGCGCGGGCTGCTGGAGTACCTGAAAAAAGAGGGGTATCTCCGGGCCGTTGCCTCCGGGACGCGGCGGGAAAAAGTAATGCGCTACCTTAAGGAAACGGGAATCACCGGATATTTTCAGAAGATCATCTGCGGCGATATGGTAAAGGTTGGAAAACCGGACCCGCAGATTTACCTGACTGTGGCGGCGGAGCTCGGCGTAAAGCCGGCGGACTGCATGGTGCTGGAGGATTCCCCGAACGGCTGTACGGCCGGATACCGCGCGGGCATGAAGACCGTGATGGTGCCGGACCAGGTGCGGCCGGACGCGCGGCTTCGCTCCATCGTATTCGCCTGCGTGCCCTCTCTGCGCGAAGTGGTCCCCCTGCTGGAACGGATGAGGAAGGAAGAAGGGACCGCCGGTTGAAGATCCTTGTGGACGCCGACGCCTGCCCGGTGAAGGAAATCCTCGTGGCGGAGGCAAAAAAGCGCCGGATACCGGTGACCATGCTGATCGACACCAGCCACGTCCTGGACGACGGCTACAGTACGGTCATCACCGTGGACAAGGGCCGCGACAGCGCGGACATCCGGCTCGTGAACCTGATCCGCCCGGGCGACGTGGTGGTGACGCAGGACTACGGCGTGGCGGCGGTTTCCCTCGCGCGGGGGGCTCAGGCCCTGAACCAGAACGGTCTCGTGTACAGCGACCGGAATATCGACCGCCTGCTGGACGAGCGCGCGCTCGGGCAGGAGATCCGCCGGGCGGGCGGCCGGGCCGGAAAAAACCGGAAGAGGGAAAAGTCGGATGACGAGGCGTTCCGCGGCGCTTTCGTCCGGATACTTGACGGACAGCGGAAAACGGGAGAAGAATGACTTTATGAAGAATTACGACGTTATCATCGTCGGCGCAGGCCCCGCCGGTATTTTTACCGCGCTGGAGCTCGATAAGCTCGCGCCGGAAAAGAAAGTGCTGGTGGTGGATTCCGGCAACGCGATCGAGCACCGCGCCTGCCCGGCGCGCACGACGGGGACCTGCGCGCACTGCGCGACCTGCAGCATCATGAACGGATGGGCCGGCGCGGGCGCCTTTTCCGACGGGAAGCTTTCCCTTTCGGAAGAAGTCGGGGGCAACATCACGAACTATATGCCCGTGGAAAAAGCGCGGCAGCTTATCCGTTATGCGGACGGCGTCTACCTGCACTTCGGCGCTCCGGACAAGGTATACGGCAAGAACGACAAGTTCGCGGAGAAGATCTCCTATGAGGCGCGGCGGGAAAATATCCGCCTGATCCCCTGCCCGGTGCGCCACATGGGAACGGAGTATTCGTACCAGGTGCTGAAGGAGATGTACCGCTACCTCAGCTCGCGCCCGAATTTTGAATTCCGGGAACGCACCACGGCGGAATCCGTCTTGGTGGAAAACGGCGTTGCCTCCGGCGTGCGCCTGGTTTCGGCGGACGGAGAGAAAGAGTCCGTTTCGGCCCCCCGCGTCGTGCTCGCGCCGGGGCGCGGCGGCGCGGAGTGGCTCAACCGCGTGGCCGGCAGCCTCGGCCTGTCCATCGCGAACAACGAAGTGGACATCGGCGTGCGCGTGGAAGTGCCGAACGCCGTGATGGACTGCCTGACGAAAAATCTTTACGAGGCGAAGCTCATCTATTACTCGGATACGTTTGAGAACAAGGTCCGGACCTTCTGCATGAACCCGGGCGGCATAGTGAGCGAGGAGCATTACGACACGCCGGGCGGCGGCATCGCCGTGGTAAACGGCCATTCCTATGCGGAAGAGGAGCGCCGCACGGAGAACACGAACTTCGCGCTGCTCGTCTCCACGCACTTTACGCAGCCGTTCCACCAGCCGATCGAGTACGGGCGCTACATCGCGCAGCTCGGCAACATGCTCACGGGCGGAGGCATCATGGTGCAGCGCCTGGGCGACCTTTTGCTCGGCCGGCGCACCGACGACTCGCGCCTGAAACGCTCCACGACGGTCCCCACGCTGAAAACGGCCGTTCCGGGCGACCTTTCGTTCGTCCTGCCGCACCGGCATCTCACCAGCATTGTGGAATCGCTGCGCGCGTTCGATAAGCTCGCGCCCGGCCTTTATTCCAAAAACACGCTGCTTTACGGCGTGGAAGTGAAATTCTACTCCTCCAAAGTGGACGTGAAGGCCAATTTCGAGACTGCCGTGAAAAACCTGTACGCGATCGGAGACGGTGCCGGCATCACCCGGGGTCTGATGCAGGCTTCCGTGACGGGCGTCGTCGTAGCGCGCGATATTGCCGAACGCGGCGAGGCTTAACCCGGCGGGAACGGGACCGGCGGAAGCTGTGCCCCGGTACGTTCCCCGGCCGTTTGCATTTTTTGAAAATTAAAAGTCAGAGGACCGCCTTCCATTGCATAAAAGCAACGGGAGGCGGTCCTTTTCGGCCTTTGCAATTGGCCGCGCGGATTATTTTTCCACTTTTGCAAAACCGGATTTCGGCTGGCCGCAGACCGGGCAGCGCCAGTCGTCCGGCAGCTCTTCGAATGGGGTTTCGCCGTCGTAGACGTAGCCGCACACGCTGCATTTCCAGACAAACTTTTTCGCCGCGGGCTTTTCGGTTTCCGGTGCCTGGTAGGTGGGGGCGTTCTTCGGGCTTTTTCCTTTGACGACGTTGTGGTAATAGGCGTAGGTCATAGGCGGGTTCCCCGTGCCTTTCGCCGCGTCGACCACTTTGGCGAGAAAAACGGTGTGCGTGTCCGTTTCCATGCGGTCGACAATTTCGCAGGCAAGCCATCCGCAGGCGCCTACGTCCGGAACGGGCACGCCGTCAAACATCCGGTAGGGGACGTCCTCGAACTTGTTTACGTCCTTGCCGCTGCGGAATCCGAACCTTCCGATGAG
>DHAI01000016.1:18780-19937 GCA_002397355.1 Ruminococcaceae bacterium UBA4958
GTCGGTTTGGCGTTTTCCGGCAGGACGGTGACGGCACACCTGCCGGTTTTGTCGATGCAGCCGTTGGTGAAGTTGTCGTGATTGATGCTCAGCGCGACGGTGGCGGGGTCCGACGTGACCTGCATGATGCTGTTCGCAACGCAGCCCGTGGGGCGGTTGCCGTCCATCGCGGTGACGAGGTATACGCCGTAGGAAAGATCATAAAGGGCTTTCTTATCCATTTCCATTCCTCCGATTCAGGATTTCGGGGAGAGTCAGACAAGAGTTCCGCCGCCGTCGACCAAAATGAACTGGCCCTGCACATAGCTGGAGGCGTCGCTGGAGAGATATAGAACGGTGCCGTTCAGTTCGCCCTTTTTTCCGGGACGCCCGGCCGGGTTCAGCGTGTTGTAAACCTGCAGGAACTGCTCCGATTTGAAGAGGGTGCCGCCCGTCATTTCCGTCTCGAAGAGCGCGGGACCGATTGCGTTGACCGTGATGCCGTACCGCGCATAGGAGCAGGCCATTCCCTTTGTCAAGCCGAGCACCGCCGCCTTGGAGGCGTTGTAGGAATGGCGGATGAAGATGTCGTTTTTATCGGCGACGACCGCGTTGACGGACGCGATGTTGACGATCTTTCCGTATTTCTGCTTTTTCATATACGGTACGGCGTATTTGCAGGTGAAGAACATCCCTTTCACGTTCGTGTTGAAGGATTTGTCCCAGTCCGCTTCGGTCAGCGTATCCACCCCGCCGTGCACGGCGACGCCGGCGTCGTTCAGCAGAATGTCGATGTGCCCGAACGTGTCGGCAACCTTCCGGATGGCGGCCTTTACGTTTTCCTCGCTTGTCACGTCGCAGGCGACGGCGATGACCTTCCGGCCCGTTTCCTCGATCTTTGCCTTGACCTTCTCGAGCTTTTCCACGCGGCGCGCGAGAAGCGCAACGTCGGCCCCGGCCTCGGCATAGGCGAGCGCCGCGTCGGCTCCAAGGCCCGCGCTGGCGCCTGTGACGACGGCAACTTTCCCGGTGAGATCGAACAGATTTTTTGACATCATAAGCCCTCCATTTTTTTGCTGGTTTGGTTATGTTCTGGTAATCTGCTTTCAGTATAGCAGAGACGCCGGCAAAAGTAAATAAAAATAACTATTATTATTTTAGAGGCTCTTCAGATCGTT
>DHAI01000016.1:20070-23719 GCA_002397355.1 Ruminococcaceae bacterium UBA4958
ATATATTGTAGAATAATACTTACGGAAAAGGAAGAGCGGCGTAAGGCAAAACAGAGGTTCTTTCCAAACGAAGGGCCGCACAGCGGGGGAAACCCCCATGCTATGCGGCCCTGGAAGGGGAGTCAGTCCGAAATTATGCTTTCGGACCGGCGTCCACGATATTCTTTGGCATGTTCGGATACTTTTCCGCAAAGTTTTTGTGGAACATCCCGGCCAGCTTCTTCGCCGTTGCATCGTAGGCGGCCTTGTCGGCCCACGTATCGCGCGGATTCATGACCTGCGCGGGAACGTTCGGGCAGCTCTGCGGGATATCGAGGTTGAAGCGGTCGTCGTGGCGATACTCGGCCTTGTCCAGCGTGCCGTTCAGAGCGGCGGTCACCATCGCGCGGGTATAGCGCAGCTTCATGCGTGAGCCGGTGCCGTAAGGGCCGCCGGTCCAGCCGGTGTTCACAAGGTACACCTTCGTGTTGTACTTTTCGATGCGCTCGCCCAGCATGTTCGCGTACACGTTCGGGTCCATCGGCATGAACGGCTCGCCGAACAGGGTGGAGAACGTCGGAACCGGTTCCGTGATGCCGCGTTCCGTCCCGGCAACCTTGGAGGTGAATCCGGTTACGAAGTGATACATCGCCGCGTTTTTGTCCAGGCGGGAGATCGGGGGGAGCACGCCGAAGCTGTCGGCGGTCAGGAAGATGACGACCTTCGGGATGCCGCCGATGCCCGGGATGGCGGCGTTGGAGATATATTCGATCGGGTAGCCGACGCGGGTGTTGTCCGTGAGGCTGTTGTCGTCGTAGTCCGGCTTGCGGGTTTCGGGGTTGAGGATCACATTTTCCACAAGGCTGCCGAACTTGATGGCGCCGTAGATTTCCGGTTCGCCCTCCGGGTCGAGGTTGATGCACTTTGCGTAGCAGCCGCCCTCGAAGTTGAAGATGCCGCGCTCGGACCATCCGTGCTCGTCGTCGCCGATCAGCATGCGGTTCGGGTCTGCGGAAAGGGTGGTTTTTCCCGTGCCGGAAAGCCCGAAGAAAATGGCGGTTTCCTTTGTCGCGGGGTCCATATTGGCGGAGCAGTGCATCGGCAGCACGCCTTCCTGCGGCATGAGGAAGTTCATCACGGAGAAGACGCTTTTCTTGATCTCGCCGGAATACTGGGAGCCGGCGATCACGACAAGCTTTGCCTCGTAGTCGATCATGATGGCGGCTTCGGAATGGACGCCGTCCGTTTCCGGAACGCACTTAAAGCCCGGCGCGGCGATAATGGTGAAGTCCGGGTCGCCGTAATTCGCAAGCTGTTCGGCCGTGGGGCGGATAAGCAGATTGTGGATGAAGAGGTTCTGGCTCGCGAATTCGTTCACGATGCGGAACTTCTTCGTGCATTTCGGATCCGCTCCGGCGAAGCCGTCGAACAGGAAGATCTCGCGGTTTTGCAGGTAGGCGACGATCTTCGCCTTGATGGCGTTGAATTTTTCGCGCGTGATCGGCACGTTCACTTTGCCCCACGCGATCTTGTCGTGGACGGTCGGTGTGTCGACGATGAATTTGTCCTTCGGGGAACGCCCGGTGTATTTTCCGGTCTTCACGACCAGCGCGCCGGTATCGCTCAGCACGCCTTCGCCCCTGCGCAGCGCGGCTTCCGTGAGAAGAGCCGGGCTCAGGTTGCGGTAGACGGCTTTCGGGTTGATGATTCCGAGCTTCTCGAGCTGATAAGTTTCCATAGCGTTTCCTCCTATATTCAGATTGCTTTAGCGAAAAGGCAAATTTTCACTATGTAATAGTATACTACAGACTGCGAATTTCCACAAGAAATATGCAAAAAATATTTTTTACTCGGGATTTCCTGCAATTCCTGCCGCACTTTGGCGGAAAAATGAAATTCGGGACGAAAAATTGCCGCTGCGGCGGGAACCGCTTTCATGAGAAAAAACGGAGCGGCCGCCCGATGGGGGGGGGGGCCCGCCGTGCCTTTCCCGCGGGGGATTCAGGACGCGTAGGATTCGCGGTAGTGAAAAATATTTTCGTTGAGGATGCGGCTGATCAGCTGGTGTCCGCTTTCGTTCGGATGGATCCCGTCGTCGCAGAGGAGCTTCTGGTAGCCCTTCGTTTCCAGGAACGGACTGGTGATGTCCACCAGAGGTGTGTGGGTTTCGCCGGCCAGACGGACGACCGCAAGGTTGTACATCTCGTGCCAGCGGTAGATATGGTCCACGTCGCCGAGCCAGCACAGGATGTTTTCCTTGCTGATGCCCTGGGAAATCCACGCGAGGTAGCGCTCGGCGTCGATGGGGGGAAGCGTGAGCATAATGGGGTGGCTCCCCGCGTTGCGGATCTCGCGGAGCATGCGGGCGTATTCCTCTTTGAAAACGTCGAGCGGCGTTTTCGGCTGATGCTCGGCGCACGGGGCCTGCGCCACCTGCGGCCAGATGAAGTCGCAGTCGTTTCCGCCGAATTCCAGTACGACGTGGTCGAAGTCCTTCAGTTCGCCGCGGTGCCGGTCCAACATCGCAAGGCCCTTCGTCACCGTTGAGCCGAAACGGGAGAAATTCCGCACCAGAAGGCCGGAAGCGGTTTTCACGCGGTTCACGAAGCTGTCCTTCAGCAGGACGTATTTTTTCGAGGCGTCGTCCAGCACGACGCCTTTGGATACGGAGTCTCCAAAGATGCATATTTTTTCAATCATATCGGGCATACGGGCCTTCCCTTCCGGTTTGGTTGCAAATGTTCCGACCATTTGATTTAGTATTTAAAACTATATAATACAATTTACCGAATGTCAATGACTTATGCGCGAAAAAAGAAAATTTCCGCTTTTTCTCCGAGATGCTTTTGGGGAAGGCTCTTCGCAATTTTTGCGTTTTAAGCATATATCCGGTGCGCGTTTCCCATATACTATTCCATAAAAAGTCGTTTCACGGGAGGAAAAGATGGACGGAGTCGCTGCGCAGGACGAATATCGGGAGCTTCTGGACCGGCTGGATGTAATGTCGGAACCGGCTTACGCCGCGTTTCAGAGCCGGCTGGTGCCCGGGGAAAAAATCCTTGGCGTGCGTGTTCCGCGCCTGCGCGCGCTTGCCAGGGAGGTGGCAAAAGGGGATTGGCGCGGTTTCCTCGCCGCAGCCGGGGAGGGTTCGATGGAGGAAGTCATGATGCAGGGCCTCGTCGTCGGGTACGCGGAGATGGAGTATGAGGAAGCCCTGGCGCGCGCTGCAGCGTTCGTGCCGAAAATCGGCAGTTGGGCCGTCTGCGATACCTGCGCTTCTTCCTTCCGCTTTCTCAAAAAGAACCCGGAGCGTTCGCTGGAGTTCCTGGAACGGTTTCTGCGTGGGGACGGCCAGTTCGCCGTGCGTTTCGCGGTGGTGGCCATGATGGATTTCTTCCTTACCGGGACTTGTCTCCGAAGGCTGTTTTCGGATTTTGACCGGGTGAGTCATCCGGGCTACTACGCGAAGATGGCCGTGGCGTGGGCGGTCTCCGCCTGCATCGCGAAGTTTCCGGAGAGGACGAATGCCTACCTGGAGCACTGCCGGCTGGATGACTGGACTTACCGGAAGGCGATTCAAAAGGCGCTGGAGTCTTACCGCGTGAGCGGCGGGGAGAAACGCCTGCTCCGCGCTGCGAAACGGAGGGTGCGGACCGCCGGGGAACCGCGT
>DHAI01000016.1:23880-29576 GCA_002397355.1 Ruminococcaceae bacterium UBA4958
GCTGCTATTTTCACGTTGACAAACAGCGTCCTGCGTATTATAATGGATCAATGTTAGCAATGCCTAACTTATAATGACGGAGGGTACCGGACATGGCGGAAAGAACGCTGGACAGCCTGCCGATCGGACGACAGGCCAGGATTGTGCAGGTGAAGGGCCGGGGAGCGCTTCGGCGCAGGCTGCTGGATATGGGGCTTACGCCGCACACGAAAATCATGGTCCGAAAGGTGGCTCCGCTGGGGGACCCGATCCAGATCCAGCTGCGGGGTTATGAGCTCACGCTGCGTGTCGACGATGCGAAGAATATTGTGATCGAGGGGGAAGGCAAATGATTTTTGCCTTAGCGGGAAACCAAAACAGCGGCAAAACCACTCTTTTCAACCAGCTTACGGGCTCCAACCAGCATGTCGGAAATTTTCCGGGCGTCACGGTGGAGCGGAAGGACGGCGCCATCCGCGGCCACAATGCGGACACGGTCGTCGATCTGCCGGGGATTTATTCGCTTTCCCCATACTCCGACGAGGAGATCGTCACGCGGGATTTCCTGCTGAAAGGCCACCCCGATGGCATCATCGACATCGTGGATGCGACGAACATCGAACGAAATCTCTATTTGAGTATGCAGTTGATCGAACTGGATATTCCAATGGTGATTGCGCTCAACATGATGGACGAAGTCCGCGCCAACGGCGGCACGGTGAAGATCGCGCGGCTCCAGCAGGAGATCGGCGTGCCGGTAGTTCCCATCAGCGCCAGCAAAAACGAGGGGGTCGGCGAGCTTGTGGATGTCCTGCTGGAAACGGCGCGCACCCGCCGCCGGCCGCGCCGCCAGGATTTCTGCAGCGGCGCCGTGCACCGCACGGTCCATTCCGTGGCGCATATGGTGGAGGACCATGCCCAGCGCATCCACGTGCCGCCCCGGTTCGCCGCCACGAAACTTGTGGAGGGAGACGAGCCGATGCGCCGGGCGCTGAGGCTCACGCCGAACGAGGTCGACATGATCGAGCGCGACGTGGCCGAGATGGAGGGGGAACTGAAGACCGACCGGGAAGCGGCGCTTGCCGACATGCGGTATGAGTTTATCGAGCGGCTCTGCAGAGATACCGTCGTGCGCATGGGCGAGTCGAAGGAGCACAAGCGCAGCGTGCGCATCGACAAGATCCTGACAGGGCGATATACGGCCGTGCCGATCTTTCTTCTGATCATGATGCTGATTTTCTGGCTGACGTTCGGCTTGATCGGAAAGGCGCTCAGCAACCTGCTCGCACAGGGCATCGACGCCCTCACGGGCGCAGTGGGCGCCGCTCTGGAAGCCTTCGGGACGAATCCGGTGATGAAGTCGCTGGTGGTGGACGGCGTGTTCGCCGGCGTCGGCAGCGTGCTCCAGTTCCTGCCCACCATCGTGGTGCTGTTTTTCTTCCTCTCGATCCTCGAAGACAGCGGCTACATGGCGCGCGTCGCGTTCGTCATGGATAAGCCGCTGCGCAGGATCGGCCTTTCCGGCCGGAGCTTCGTGCCCATGCTGATCGGGTTCGGGTGCTCCGTGCCGGCCATCATGTCGGCGCGCACGCTTTCGAGCGAGCGCGACCGCAAAATGACGATCCTCCTCGTGCCGTTTATGAGCTGCAGCGCGAAGCTGCCCATCTACGCGATCTTCACCGCGGCTTTTTTCCCGGAGCACGCCGCGCTCGTTATGATCCTGCTGTATGTTTTCGGCATTTTGATGGGCGTGCTGAGCGGCTTTCTCACGCGGAAGACGATGTTCCGCGGCAACCCGGTGCCCTTTGTGATGGAGCTGCCGAATTACCGGATGCCGAGCGCGAAGAGCGTTCTGCTCCTCGTGTGGGGCAAAGCGAAGGATTTCTTCGTGCGGGCGTTCACCGTGATCTTCACGGCCACCATCGTCATCTGGTTCCTGCAGACGTTCGACGCACGCTTCAACGTCGTCGCGCAGGGAAAGGACAGCATGCTTGCCGCCGTCGGCGAGTTCCTCGCGCCGATCTTCCGCCCGCTCGGTTTCGACGACTGGCGCATCTCCACGGCCCTGCTGACGGGCTTTACCGCAAAGGAAGCCGTCATCAGCACGCTGACGGTGCTGACCGGGACGAACGCCGCCGGCCTCGGCAGGGCGCTCGCCGGCATGTTCACCCCGCTCACGGCGTTTTCGTTCCTGATCTTCACGCTGCTCTACACGCCCTGCGTCGCCGCGATCGGCACGGTGCGCCGGGAGCTGAACAGCGCGAAGAGCGCCGCCGGCGTGGTCGCGTACCAGTGCGTCTTTGCCTGGGTGGTCGCTTTCCTCGTCTACCGCATCGGGCTTCTTTTCCTTTGAAAAGGAAAAAAAGCAGAACGGGGAATGCGGGAATTTTCGTTTGTTTTTTCCTTTTCAAAGGCGTATCCTGTGGGAAGAGACGCTGAGCGTCTCGATCTGCTTTCGGAATGATCCCGCGGAAAGCGCGGGGAGGGGGGCTGCCTTTTGCGTCCGGTCGATTACGTCATCCTTGCCGGGATTCTCGTGCTCGTCTTTTTTGCGGGGCGGTACGCGTTCCGCCATCGAAACAGCCCGTGCGGCGGGAACTGCGCTTCCTGTCCGTATCACGCGGCCTGCAGGCGGAGGAAGAAGCGATGATCCGCAACCTGATATTCGACATGGGCGGGGTGCTGCTCGCCTGCGAACCCGAGGCTTTCGTCAGAAAATACTGCCCGGATCCGCAGGACGCTTCTCTAGTGAACCGGCAGCTTTTCGGGGCGCCGGGATGGGTTGGGCTGGACCGCGGCACCGTTACGGACGAGGATTACCTTTCCCAGGTTCTCAACTGTGTCCCCACACGTCTGCGAACGGTTGCGTCTTATCTGTTTTGGCATTGGCATGAGATGTCCCGCCCGGATCCGGAAATGGAGCGTCTCGTGCGCGCGCTGAAAAAAAGCGGGAAGAAAATCTTTCTGCTTTCCAACGTGAGCGCGCGCTTTTACCGCTTTTACCGGAATATCCCCGCCATGCGGTATTTTGACGGAATGCTGGTCTCCGCGGACGTGCATTTCGTCAAGCCGGAGCCGGAGATCTACGGGGCGCTGTTCGACCGCTTCGGCCTGTCGCCGGAGGAATGCTTTTTCATCGACGACACGCTGCGGAACGTGAAGGCCGGGGAGGCGTTCGGGATGCCCGGCTATTGGTACCGGCAGGATATGGACGGGCTTGTGGCCGCGCTGCGGGCGGCCGGGATTTTCGCAGATCAGAAAAGCGGACGATAAAATGCTGTTTGGATGCCGTATGGATTTGTTTTTGAGAAATCCATATGGCATTTTTCATTCCGGGGAAACGGGTTTTCCGCCGATTCAGCTTTGCTCCGGCAGCCTGCCGGTTTTCAGCTGCCTTCGGAACTGGCCGGCGGATACTCCTTTGTAGTGGCGGAATGTCCGGATGAAGTAGCTCAGGTCGTTGAACCCGCAGCGCAGGGCGATCTCTGTGATGCTGCCGTCCGTGGTGCCCAGCAGTTCGGCGGCGCATTCGACGCGGTAATAATTCAGGTAGTCGATCGGCGTCCGGCCGGTGATCTGCCGGAAAACACGGCAGAAGTACTGCGGCGCCAGCCCGGCCTCGGACGCCAGCTCCGCTAAAGTCAGCGGGGAAGCGTAATCCTTCCGGATCCGGTCCAGCACACACTTGATGCGGGCCGCCCTGTTGCTTTCGGGGCCTTTTTTATGCGCCGGCCGGTAAAGGCGCTCCTGCAGGACCGTGCCGAAAAACTGCCACAGCAGTCCCGCGGTGACGAATTCATAGCCGGGCTGCTCTTTTTCCATGGCTTCGAAAAGCCGGTCGACGATCCGCCCCGCCTTGCTGTCCGCCGGGAAACGCGTCCGGATGGCTTCCCCGGAACCGAGTTCGGCGCTGTACCGTTTTTGATAGACCGCGCTTCCCTGCAGGAACCGCTCCAGATCGAAAACGATACATTCGTAAATGCAGTTGTGAGGCGTCCCTCCGTGGACGAGACCGCCGGGGATGAACGCCGAGTCTCCGACCGCAAGCTCGAAGGCGGTGCCGTCGAGCGTCAGGGAGAAGTTTCCGTGAAGGATCAGGATCAGCTCGCATTCCACATGCCAGTGGAACGGCATTTCGTACCGCGGATGCGCGGCGTCCACGTAGTAAAGCTCGATGGGGAAATCGAAAGTGCCTCGGCTCGCCTTTTCATGGATTGCAAGATACCGCATACGCGCCCTCCGAAAATGTGAATATCATGCTGCTTTTTCTTATTATACGACAAGCAAGCGGCGGAAAACAACAGTATAATTACAGGTAAGCCGGCAGCCGGAAATATTCGCAGGCCTCCCCGCCGGCGGAAGTCTGCGGCCGCCGGGACGGAAGGAGTGTGTCGATATGCTGAAAAATGTGCCGCCGGTTCTCAGCCCGGAGCTGCTGAAGGTCCTTTGCGAAATGGGGCACGGAGACGAGCTGGTGATCGGCGACGGAAATTTCCCGGCCGAGAGCGTCGGCAAAAACGCGGTTGTGATCCGCGCGGACGGTCATGGCGTCGCGGAGATCCTGGACGCCGTCCTCACGATGATCCCGCTCGACAAATACGCGGAGAATCCGGTCGCGCTGATGAAGGTTGTGCCGGGCGATCCGGCCAAGCCCGAAATCTGGAACGACTACAAAGCCGTCCTTGCGCGGCATGGAGAAAATCCGGAAGCGATCGCGATGATGGAACGGTTCGACTTTTATGAAAGGGCGAAAAAGGCCTACGCGATCGTCGCCACAGGCGAAAAGGCGATCTACGCGAATATCCTCCTGAAGAAGGGCGTGGTGCAGTGAGCCGGGGCCCGCGGCGGCGGCGCCTGCGGTTTCGGTCCGCCGGGTGATGGCGAAAGCCTCCTGTGCGCCCGGTCCGTCGTTGCGGAGAGAATGAGAGAAAAAATCCACAGGAAACGACCTTAAAATATTTCGACGAAGGAGTGGCAGTTATGTTGTATCCAAAAATCGGCATCCGGCCGATTATCGACGGCCGCTGGGGCGGCGTGCGCGAGAGCCTCGAAAATCAGACCATGGGGATGGCGAAAAGCGCCGAGAAGCTGATCTCGGAGACCCTCCGGTATCCGGACGGGACTCCCGTCCAGTGCGTGATCTCCGACACGACCATCGGCGGGGGAGCGGAAGCCGCCGCCTGCGCGGATCAGTTTTCCCGGGAAAACGTGGTGGCGACGCTCTCCGTTACGCCCTGCTGGTGCTACGGCACCGAGACCTTCGACATGGACCCCTCCACCATCAAGGCGGTCTGGGGCCTGAACGGGACCGAGCGCCCGGGTGCGGTGTATCTGGCCGCCATCATGGCGGCCCACGCCCAGCGCGGCCTGCCGGCTTTCAGCATCTACGGGCATGACGTGCAGGACGCCTCCGACAACACGGTGCCGGCCGATGTGGCGGAGAAGATCCTGCGCTTCGCGCGCTGCGCGGTCGCCGTCGGCTGGATGAAGAACAAGTCGTACGTGAACCTCGGCGCCGTGCCGATGGGCATCGCGGGCAGCAACTGCGACGCCAACGTCTTCCAGAAATACTTCGGCATCCGCACCGAATGGGTGGACATGGTCGAAATCCTGCGCCGCATCAAGCTGGGCATCTACGACCGCGAAGAGGCCGAAAAGGCCCTGAAGTGGGTCAGGACCAACTGCAGAGAGGGCTTCGACTGCAACGCCGGCAAGAA
>DHAI01000016.1:29777-30943 GCA_002397355.1 Ruminococcaceae bacterium UBA4958
GTTCCGCCCGACCAGGACTGGGACTTCATCACCAAAATGACCCTGATTATCCGGGACATCCTGTTCGGCAACCCCAAGCTGGACGAAATGGGCTGGCACGAGGAGGCGCTGGGCCGCAGCGCGGTCGCGGGCGGCTTCCAGGGGCAGCGCCAGTGGACCGACTGGCTGCCGAACGCCGATTTCAGCGAGGCGATTCTGGCTTCCACCTTCGACTGGAACGGCCCGAAGCAGCCGACGCCCTTCGCCACGGAGAACGACACCTGCAACTGCATCTCCATGCTGCTCGGCACTCTGGTCAGCCACAGTGCGCCGGGATTCCACGACGTGCGCACCTACTGGAGCCCGGAAGCGTATGAGCGCGTCACGGGGCAGAAACCGGCCGGCAAGGCCGCAAACGGCTTTATGCACCTGCTCAATTCCGGCGCGACGGCGCTGGACGAGACGGGCGCCTGCAAGGACGAAAAGGGCGAGTCCGTGATGAAGCCGTTCTGGGAGATGAGGCCGCAGGACATCCGGGCCTGCCTGAAAGCCACCGACTGGTGCCGCGCCAATTACGAGTATTTCCGCGGCGGCGGCTTCTCCAGCCACTTCCGCTGCCAGGGCGAGATGCCCGTCACCATGCTGCGCTTTAACATTGTGGACGGTGTCGGCCCCGTGCTGCAGATTGCCGAAGGGTGGACGGTTACGCTGCCGGAAAAGGCGCACGAGATTCTCAACAGGCGCACCGACCCCACCTGGCCGACCGTCTGGTTTGCTCCGCGGCTGACCGGGCACGGCGCTTTCACCGACGTGTACAGCGTGATGGCGAACTGGGGTGCGAACCACGGCGCGACGGTCTACGGCCATGTGGGCGCGGACCTGATCACGCTGGCTTCCATGCTGCGGATTCCGGTCACGATGCACAACGTCCCGCAGGAGCACGTGTACCGCCCGCATGCCTGGGCGTCGTTCGGCACTGAAGACAAACAGGCCGCCGATTACGCAGCCTGCCGCAAATACGGCCCGCTGTACGGCTGACTGCTGCTTTTCTTTTGGAAATAAAGAAAAGCAAGAAAAAACACAAGGGGGACCGCGCCTGCATCGTGCAGGTGCGGCCCTTTTTGGGATGTCGCTTGAATTTTCAGTTTTTCACTCATGAAATCCGGATGTTCCTCAGCCCGCGCGCG
>DHAI01000034.1:0-6649 GCA_002397355.1 Ruminococcaceae bacterium UBA4958
GCTGGACCTTTGCAAACCGGCTGTAGCTCAGGCGCATGCTGATCACGATGCACGCCGACACGACGGCGACCACCGCGAACAGGATGATGCTCAGCCGGGGGCTGAGCTTGACGGCCAGGATGATGCCGCCGACGCACATGATGGGCGCTTTGAAAAAGATCCGCATCATGCCGTTGACGAACTGGGTGATCTGGGACGTGTCGTTTGTGACGCGGGTGATCAGGGAACCGCTTTCCATCCGGTCGGAGGCCGTCACCGAAAAGTGCATGATTTTTTGAAACACGTCCAGCCGCAGATCCGCCCCGAAATTCTGAGAGACTTTGCCGGAAAGGATGTTCCGCGTCGTGGCGAACAGCGCGCCGCACACGGTGATCAGAAGCATCAGAAACCCATAGTGAAGGATAACCGGCACCTGGCGGTTCTTCACGCCGTTATCGATGATGTTGGCCATGATGGTCGGCTGCAGCAGGTCGCACAGCGCCTCCAAAACCACGCAGGCGACCGCGATGACGAACAGGACGCCGTATTTTTTTAGATATCGCCTGTAAATTCCCACGGTACCAACTTCCCATTCCAGACGCGGCCGCGCGGACATCCCCGCTTTCGATTGCGGGGAAAGAGCGCGGCGCGCGGGTATTCGGCCGAAAACGGACGCCGTATCGGCCGTAAAAAAAACACGAGGTTTCGGCGGCCCTCCCGCTATTCGAGAGCCTTTCCCGTAAGGTTCCGGTACATGCGGCACAGGTATTCGGTGAATTGACGCCGCTCTTCCGGCGAGAAGCCGTCGAGGGAGATTTCGTCGATCCGGTGGCAAAGGCGCAGCCATTTTTCAAAGCCCGCCCGCCCTTTCTCCGTGATGGAGACCGACTCGGCCCGCCTGCGCTCGGCGGGCGCCGCTTTTTGCACGAGCCCGGCCTTCGCCATGTTGTTGAGGACCTGGGAAACGGTGGCGGGTTCAATATCCAGAGCTTCGGCGATTTCCTTCTGCATGCAGCAGTCGTGCCGCGAGAGATACCGCAGAATCTTCGGCTGCCCCGGAGTCAGCCCGATTTCCACCATACCGGGGCGCGTCCTGTTTTTCTGCGCGTGAAACGTCCTTACCAGGGCCAGATGAAGTTCCGTCGACATATGGATGCCCCTTTATAATTAGCGTACTAATAATTAGCATCCTAATATTAGCGCATGATGCGGGACCTGTCAAGGTGTTCCGGTGAAATTCCGCATTTTCAGCGGGGAAGATCATACATTTCCTTAGGCGCTTCGTTTTTCCCGCATGGATTTTGCAATGCTCCGTGGGGAGTAGGGCGGCTGTGCTATAATAATAATCGAGACGGATTATAATTTTTGGAAGGATGACGACAGCATGAACGTTTTACTTGTCAACGGGAGTCCCCACAGGTCCGGGTGCACTTATACCGCCCTCTCCGAGGTCGCGGCCGCGCTGAAAAAGGAGGGGATCGGCGCCGAGTTTTTCTGGATCGGGACAAAAGCGGTGCATGGATGCACCGCCTGCGGCAAATGCCGGGAGCTTGGAAAGTGCGTTTTCGACGACGACGTGTGCAACGAACTGATCGAGCGCATGCAGAAGGCCGACGGGATCATCGTCGGTTCCCCCGTCTATTACGGCGGACCGAACGGCGCGCTCTGCGCGGTTCTGGACAGAGCGTTCTACAGCGCTTCCGCGACGCTGGCCAACAAGCCGGCCGCCGCCGTCGTAAGCTGCCGCAGAGGCGGGGCCAGCGCTTCGTTCGACCGGCTGAACAAATATTTCACGATAAGCCGCATGCCGGTGGTTCCGTCGCAGTATTGGAACTCCGTCCACGGCAAAGCCCCGGGGGAAGTCAGAAAGGACTTGGAAGGGCTGCAGACAATGCGCACCCTGGGGAAAAACATGGCGTGGATGTTGAAATCCATCCAAAAGGCGAAGCTGGAGCCTCCCAGACCGGAGCCGCAGATCGCGACGAATTTCATCCGATAAAATCGCGGCGGGGGCCGCCGGAAGCGAGCCGGCGGCCCCGTTTCCGGAAACGGACCGGTAAACGGAATGGACAGACCGGAAATTTTCCACAAGATATGGAAGATACGATACGTTGAGATGCAATATGTTGACAACTTGGTGGAATATGTGGAAACATCCCGTTGACATAAAATAGACCGAAAATTTACGCAGGCATGCTTGCAGCCGTTACGGTTCCGACATAAGATATGAGAGGAAAGGTGGGGTGCCGATGGGCGTCATCTACGAACTCACAAGACTTTCAAATGAAAAGAAGAGAAAATTTGTGGAAGGGATCATCCGCCAGGAAGCGGCGAAAAAGCTTCACCCGCAGCGTGCCGAGAGGATAAAAGTCCAAACGAGGAAATAATTTGGAACCGTAACGAGTGGGTTGCGGGTATTTTTTTGCCGCGATCGAGGTCCGCCCCCGGTCCGCGCATGGCGGGCGGTTCCGCTCCCGCAGTCTTCCCGGCGGCTGGCAGGCCGCTCCTTCCCTCTGTAAATAAAATTTTGTTTCCTGGACAGCCTATTCCCGAAAGGGGGCCGACGGATTGAAAAAGAAAGAAGATCCTGCCGACGACAGGAAAAAAATCGAAAGCAAGCCTCGCAGAAAGCCGCGGACCAAACCCGAAAAACAGCTCGGGATGACGCCCAAGGAAGGCGCCGACGACGACAATCCGGCGATGTAGGCTTTTACCGTCCCGCGGAGGGGCGGTTTTTCTGTTTCCCCGTATTCCCGGCCCGTTTTCGGGCGGTGCCGTGCTTTGCCGCGGAATGGGGAAACAAAGACGATGCTTTTTCAACGGAGTCCTTGTATTTTCCTTCGCCTTGCAGATACTATCTGCGAGGTGATTTTTTATGTACCGCGATCTGCACGAGCTTTTGATGCGCAGCTCCAGCACATGCCGATATTTTACCAGCCTTCCCGTGGAGGTGCAAATGGACCTTCACCGGATGAATTCCAGCATCCGAACCGCAGAGCAGCTTCATCGCTGGGCGGGTTGCCGCCAAAATGACCTTCCCGATTTTCCGCAAGCCGGGTCGTAGCCGCTTTCCTGCGCGCGGCCGGATTCGCGGCGCGCCTCTGTTTACTTTGCGGCCGAAATGGAATATAGTATTATTGTCGTCGGATGAGAACAGACGGGTTTGGCGGCCTGCATATGCCGTTCGAGACGCGCGGGCCGCATCCGGAATTTGCTGAGGAGGCAGGCTTCCATGGACGAAAAATATTTGATCAAAAACACTACGCGGGAACAGCGTGAAAAAATTATCCGCGACGCTTTGAGCTGCAACGGAGTCAGCTGTGAGGAGTGTTCCGCATGCGACGCTTACGGAGCGGTCAACCCGCTGGAGATGTATCAGCCGTACATCGACGGGAAAAAGGAGATCCAGGAGATCAACCGGGAATATGTGGCGAATTACCTCAAATAGGGCCGGAGGGTTTCCGGCGGGGCCGGGAGGCGGCCTTTCTTCCTCCGCGGCGCGAAAGCGGCCCCGCGCCGGGCTGCAACATGATTCGTGATTCGTCTTGACACTTGACATAAGCGGCTCGTTGGGATAAACTGAAGCCGAACGATTAGTTACGACTAACTCAATGAATCGCTCGCGCCCCGCCTTTCGAGTGGTGCGGCCGGCTTTTCTGGGTTGGTGCTCTGAAAAGGGGGTTTCCCAATGGGAACTGCAATTATTTGCGTGGTCATCCTCGCGCTTCTTGTCGTGGGGATCAAAACCTCGTTGAAACGGATCCATTCGGGCTGTTGCGGCGGAGGGGACGCGCCGAAGAAATGGAAGGTCGCGGACAAAACCAGGGCGCATTATCCGTACGCCGTCAGGATGGAGATCGAAGGGATGTCGTGCCGGAACTGTGCGGTCCGCGTGGAGAATGCCCTCAACAAGCTGGGCAACGTGTGGGCCAAAGTTAATTTGGAGAAAAAAGAAGCGACGGTTCTGCTGAAAGAAAACGTGGACGACGAGAAGCTGTCCGCAGCCGTCGGCGCGGCCGGATATTCCGCCGGCAGGATCGCGCATATCCGGCCGTGATTCCCCCAAAGCCGGTTTTCCGGGAAATGCGGCCGGAGCCCGGCAAAGCGTAGTCGGCGCCGGGGATCGGAATCGAACGGGAACTTTGCGAGGGTTTCAGGAATACAGCGGGTTCGCCTTGCGGACCATGTCCCCGTATTCCTTTTGCAGCGCATCGAACGCGCTGCAAACCTCCCGCGGAATATCCACATGGGCGATATAGCCCTTTCCCCTGGGACCGTAGCCCCGGCTGTCGTCGGACAATCTGGGAATTTCGCCCATGAGGAGGGTGACGTAGCGCTCCATATCCCACATCCCCGAGGGGGCTTCGTCGTATGCGAGCTTCCCGTCCTTTACCGCGACGCGGGCGCAATATGCCGCGTAGTTGATCATCGCCGCGTCGGGCGCGTATTTCCGCAGCCCCGCCGACATGCGCAGCTGCATGGTTGCGTCTTGGCATAGGATAACGGAGCGAAAAGCAATGTGGTGCTCTTTCAGAAGGTCGAGCAGATATGTGATGTTGTTTCCGCAGTTTGTGGAGCGGCATTCCAAATAATCCGGTTCCAGATCGTACCGGCGCTTCAAATAGGCGGCGAATATTTCGGCTTCCGGCAGCCCGGCGGTCGTTATTTCCGGGAACGCCCGGTGCATTTTGAAACGCAGCGTTTCCGTCGTATGGCCGGCTCCGCCGACGATGACGTACTTTTTCGCGATCCCGCCGCGCATGGCGTTTGCCAGGACGTCGCCGCCGCAGAGGATGCTTCCTCCGAACAGCGCCATAACGTCCGCCTGCCCGAAGCCGTACTTTTTCTCCAGATCCCGGGATGTGAGGGACGTCACATCCCGGCGGCCGCAAAACGCGCCGAGCGTGTTGATGCAGCGCGCCATACGTTCCTGCTCCACAGTGCTTTCCCCCCGGATTCCGGTGCTCCGGCCGTTGGCCGCCGTCAAAAATTTTCGCCGGCCTGGCTGCCAATGGCTGATCGGAGACCGCCATTTCACCGACCGTTTCCGGCGGCCGGCTTTTTCCCGTTTATTTTACTCTCATGTCTGCTTCAAAACAAGTGGCGGGGAGGGATGCCGTTAAAATGGAAGTCTTTGGAGATTGACCTGTCCCATTCCTCGATTGCGACGGCATTTGCCGCCGCTGAGTGGATTCCTGCGGAGGCTTATGCTCGGGAGAAAAAAGATTGATGGCGGAAACGAAGGGGAGTCCGGCGGGATTTGCGGGCTTGGCGGCCGGTATGCGAGGAACTGAAATCCCCTGATTCTTTTGACGGAAACGAGAGAGACTGCATTTGCAGCCTCTCTTTTCTTTTTGCGGCGGGTGGAATATAATAATTACCGGCCGCCGCCTGCGCTCACGGCGCGCGGCGGCCCGAAAGAGAGGAGGGGCGCGAGTATGAAATATGACGGCGCATCGCCCGGCGGAGACGGAGAGTCTGAAACGGGGAGGACCGGGCGGGATTTGCGGCCTGGCCGGATGGAGAAGGATGAAACGGCCGAAGGGCTCCGCTGCCCGATGAAGAAGCGGCGCTGCGGCGGCTGCTCTCAGCTGGAGGTTCCCTACCGGGAGCAGCTTCGCCGCAAGCAGAGAGCGGTGGAAGGCCTGCTCGGGCGGTTTTGCCGCCCGGAGCCGATCCTCGGCATGGAAACGCCGCTGCACTACAGGAACAAGGCGATCGCCACGTTTTCCGCCGCGCCGCGCGGCGCGCTGACCTGCGGGATTTACGAGGCGCATACGCACCGCGTCGTGCCCGTGCGGGACTGTCTGCTGCAGGACGGGCGGATCAACGAGATCATCGCCGCCGCCCTGCGCGCGGCGGTCCGGTGCCGCCTCGCCGCATACGACGAGGACGGGAGAACCGGCGTCCTCCGCCATATGGTTGTGCGGCGCGGCGCGGTGACCGGGGAGGTTTCCGTCGCGGTGGTCACGGCGTCGGACTTTTTCCCGGCCGGGCGGGATTTCACGCGCCTTCTGCTGCGGAGCTGCCCCGATGTGGTGACGGTCGTGCAGAATGTCAATCCCCGTCATACCAGCGCGGTCCTCGGCACGCGGGAACGCGTCCTTTTCGGGCAGGGGTATTTGACGGACCGGCTGTGCGGCAATACGTTCCGCGTTTCCACGCGCGCGTTTTATCAGGTGAACCCGGCGCAGACGGAGCGCCTTTACGGCACGGCGCTCGAATTTGCGGCGCTCACCGGAAAAGAGCGGGTGATCGACGCCTACTGCGGCATCGGGACCATCGCGCTCACCGCGGCGCCGCGCGCCGCGGCGGTCCTCGGCGTGGAACTGAACGGGGACGCCGTGCGGGACGCCCGCCGCAATGCGCGAATCAATCGGCGCGAGAACGCCGAATTCGTCCGCGGCGACGCGGGCGAATTCATGGCCGGGCTGGCGGCGGAGGGCGAAACGGCCGACCTCGTCTTTCTGGATCCCCCACGCGAGGGGGCGGACCGGCGCTTTCTCGCTTCGCTGTCGCGCCTGAGGCCGGGGAGGATCGTCTATATTTCATGCGAGCCTTCCACCCTGGCGCGCGATCTTTCTTTCCTTTGCGCCAAAGGCTATGCCGTCCGCCGCGCGCGCCCCGTCGATATGTTTCCGTACACCGGGCACGTTGAGTGCGTGGTATT
>DHAI01000034.1:6761-7248 GCA_002397355.1 Ruminococcaceae bacterium UBA4958
TTGAGACGGTGGTATTGATGTCGCGGGTTAATGAATAGATTATATGAAAGAGGGTTGAGCATGCTGGGATTTAATAGTGACTTGCTGTCTCAAATGAATTTACTAAGGGATGTTATTCAAAAAAATGAGACAGTCTATAAAGTTGTAATGAATGCACAAAAGCTAACCAATCTGAATTATTATATTGGTGCAGGTTGTATTGCACAAACAGTTTGGAATTATCAAACAGGGAATGATTTTATGTATGGCATTTCAGATATTGATTTTGTCTATTATGACGCTGACGATCTGTCTGAACAAGCTGAAAATGAGATTGCCAAGAATATTGTTGCTTTAGCGGGCACGCAAGAAATAAAAATAGACGTGAAAAATGAAGCAAGGGTTCACTTATGGTATAAAGAACACTTTGGTTATGATATATCGCCATATACATCACTTGAAAGCGCCATAAATACTTGGCCTACAACCGCCACCTCAATAGGTGTGC
>DHAI01000109.1:0-1012 GCA_002397355.1 Ruminococcaceae bacterium UBA4958
CACGACGAGCGCGAGCAGACGCTGAACCAGCTCCTTGTGGAGATGGACGGTTTCGGCGCCAACGAGGGCGTCATCATGATCGCCGCGACGAACCGCCCGGATATCCTCGACCCCGCGCTGATGCGCCCGGGCCGTTTCGACCGCCAGGTCATGGTCGGCTACCCGGATATCAAGGGCCGCGAGGCGATCCTGAAAGTCCATTCGCGCAATAAGCCGATCGCGCCGGACGTAGACCTGAAGGTCATCGCGAAATCCACGGCCGGCTTTACCGGCGCCGATCTCGAAAACCTGCTGAACGAATCGGCGCTTCTGGCGGCCCGCAGGGGCCTCAAGGCCATTACAATGGCCGAAGTGGAGGAGGCCACCATCAAGGTGGTCGTCGGAACGGAGAAGAAGAGCCATGTGATGACGGACAAGGAAAAGAAGCTTACGTCTTACCACGAGGCGGGACATGCCGTCACCACCTATTACTGCCGCACGCAGGACCCCGTGCATGAGATTTCCATCATTCCGCGCGGCATGTCCGGCGGCTACACGATGCACCTGCCGTCGGAAGACCGAAACTATCAGACCCGCGCGGAAATGCGGGAGAACCTTGTGGTGCTGCTGGGCGGCCGTGTTTCCGAAGCCCTTACGCTCGACGACATCTCCACGGGCGCTTCGAACGATATTGAGCGCGCCACAAAGCTCGCGCACAGCATGATCGCAAAATACGGCATGTCCGAAGAGTTGGGACCCGTCACTTACGGCCGCGACGAAAGCGAACCGTTCCTCGGCCGTGACATGGGCCATATCCGCGATTATTCGGAAGCGACTTCCTGCGCGATCGACCGTGAAATCAAGCGCATGATAACGGAGGCTTACCGGAAGGCGGAAAACATCCTCAAAGAGCATGTCGACCAGCTCCATCAGGTGGCCAAATATCTTTTCGAAAACGAAAAGATGAGCGGCGAGGCGTTTGCAAAAATGATGGAGGAAACCTCGCAGCGGCCCGCGCAGGAACCCCCGCAGG
>DHAI01000109.1:1142-1508 GCA_002397355.1 Ruminococcaceae bacterium UBA4958
CGCAGGAACCCCCGCAGGGCATTCCTCCCGCCGATCCGCAGCCCGCGCAGTAACCGCAATAGCAGATTTGAAAGGGAATGCGTTGCCATTCCCTTTTTGCTGTGTTCTGCCTTTTTTCGACGGGATGCGACAGATGGTGATTACGGAGGAAGAAAAAATGACAACTAGAAAAACATATGGGAACGAGAGCATTTCCGCCCTGAAAGGCGCCGACCGCGTGAGGCGGCGCCCGGCCGTCATCTTCGGGTCGGACGGCCTCGAGGGGTGCGAGCACTCCATTCTGGAGATCATTTCAAACTCGATCGACGAGGCGCGCGAAGGCTTCGGCAGGCAGATCGCCGTCACCCGCTTCGAGGACGGCTCCGT
>DHAI01000109.1:1632-3041 GCA_002397355.1 Ruminococcaceae bacterium UBA4958
GAGGTGGAGGACCACGGGCGCGGCTGCCCCGTGGAATTCAACAACGCCGAGAAACGCTGGAACTGGGAGCTCGTATTCTGCGAGATGTACGCCGGGGGAAAATACGATAACGACGAGGACGAGAGCTACGAGTATTCGCTCGGTCTGAACGGCCTAGGCCTTTGCTCCACGCAATATGCTTCCGAGTATATGGACGTGGACATCCGGCGCGACGGAAAGCGCTATACGCTTCATTTCGAGCACGGCGAAAACGTGGGCGGGCTGCGCAGCGAGCCTTACGATGGCCGGGATACCGGCACGAAGATCCGCTGGAAACCGGACCTTGAGGTCTTTACCGATATCCGGGTGCCGGCGGAGTATTACTGCGACACGCTGAAGCGGCAGGCCATCGTCAACGACGGCGTCGAGTTCGTGTTCCGCAACCAGACGGTCGGCGGCTTTGAGAAGAGCGTTTTCCTTTACCGCAACGGGATCGTGGACCACGCGAAGGAGATCGCCGGAGAGGACGCCCTGACGCCGGTCCAGTTCTGGCAGGCGGAGCGCAGGGTGCGCGACCGCGCGGACAAGCCGGAGTACAACGTGAAGATCAATGCGGCCGTCGCTTTTTCCAACAGGAATCCCGTGATCGAGTATTATCACAACTCCAGCTGGCTGGAGCACGGCGGCGCTCCGGACCGCGCGGCCCGGAGCGCTTTCGTGGGGCAGATCGACGCCTACCTGCGTCAGGCGGGCAAGTACAACAAGAACGAGAGCAAGATCACGTTCAACGACGTCCAGGACTGCCTGATCCTGGTGATCTCCTCTTTTTCCAACAGAACGTCCTACGAGAACCAGACGAAAAAGGCGATTACCAATAAGGGTATTCAGGAGGCGATCACGGAGACGCTCCGCCACCAGTTGGAGATATATTTCGTGGAAAATCCTCTGGATGCGGAGAAAATCGCCGCGCAGGTGTTGGTCAACAAGCGGAGCCGCGAGGACGCGGAGAAAACGCGGCTGAATATCCGGAAAAAGCTGTCCGGGAATCTGGATCTCACGAGCCGCGTGGCAAAATTCGTGGACTGCCGCAGCCGCAAAGCCGCGGAACGGGAGATCTTCATCGTGGAGGGAGACTCCGCCCTCGGCGCCTGCAAGCAGGCGAGAGACCCGAATTTCCAGGCGATCATGCCGATCCGCGGAAAAATCCTGAACTGCCTCAAGGCGGATTACGACCACATCTTCAAGAACGAGATCATCACGGACCTTCTCAAGGTCCTCGGCTGCGGCGTGCAGGTGAAATCGAAGGCAAACAAGGACCTCTCCTCGTTCGACATGGAGTCCCTCCGCTGGAGCAAGATCATCCTCTGCACGGACGCCGACGTGGACGGCTACCATATCCGCACGCTGCTGCTGACGATGCTCTACCGCCT
>DHAI01000023.1:0-132 GCA_002397355.1 Ruminococcaceae bacterium UBA4958
GACTTTTGCCGAAACGGTGCATCTGCCGGCGCTGGCGCTTGCGTCCCCGTTTTCCCCTTCGATTTCGTGGAGGACGCTCAGCATATCGAGGATGTGCGCTCTGACGGTGGGAGAGAAGCCGAACGCGTCAAT
>DHAI01000023.1:423-1118 GCA_002397355.1 Ruminococcaceae bacterium UBA4958
TCCCGCGTGACAAGGATGGCAAGAGACCCCGCGTCCGTATTGACAAACTCGCTGCCCTCAAGAACCACATCATCGCCTTTCCGTTCGTAACCGTCCTTTGCCGATTCAACCCGGGAGAGGAAATCGGAATCCAGCTGCCGCACATAGGCCGTCAGCTCCGGATGCTCCGTCGCGCTGCCGAGCATGCTCCCGCTTGCGCCGCCGAGCAGCGTGCAGAGAAAGAGAATGGAGAGAAAAACCGCGGCCACGGCCAGAAGGAATTTGGCCGCGGCCGGATGTTCCAAGATTTTTCCAGCCGGTTTTCCCGCCCGCGCCGCCTGCGCGCCCCGCCTTGCAGCCCCGACAGCCCGCTTCGGAACCTCAGCGGATCTCTCCGCTTCCCTGCGGGAATGTTTTTGAACGAGTTCCGTTCCCGTGCGGACTCCGAGCCGCAGCCGCCCCGCCGCAAAGTAAACTTCTTTGGAGGTTTGGACGCCGAGATTGTCTTCTTCCCTTTCGGAATCCCCGCGGCTCCGGTGCAGCTGCTTGCCAAACCGGCTGAGGAGCCCGTGCCGGAAGAAGATCGGATTTTTCCCGCGGCTCCCCGCCGGTTCGTAACGCCGGGATTCTCCTCCCCACGGCATACCGTTGGCGGCGGTTGGATTCTCCCTGTGAAATTCCCCGTTTTCCGCCTTCCGTCCCTTCGCTTCGGCGTG
>DHAI01000023.1:1319-1562 GCA_002397355.1 Ruminococcaceae bacterium UBA4958
GGCATGCTTGTTCTTTCCGGCTGCCGGGAAGAGCGGCGTATCTGTTTCACCCGAAGTGTTGCCCAGTCCCGGTTTCTCAGGGAAGGATGGATTCTTTTCCCTGCGACGCGCTGAAAAAGGCCGCGGTTCCCCGTCTTTGGCGGAATCGCGGCTTTGTTCCTGCGGCGGGAGATACCGGCCTTCTTTCACGGGCCGGCGCAGCTTGCCCTCCTTCGCGTAGTCGCTCTGTGCGACGAGGCGGGA
>DHAI01000023.1:1742-2421 GCA_002397355.1 Ruminococcaceae bacterium UBA4958
CACGACAATTTTATCCAGCAATGACGTCACCCTGCTTTTTTGCTTCCCCGTGGATGTCTGAGCGGATGTATTCGAACAGCTTCAGCTTTTTATCGATCTTGTTGTCAAATTCCACGATGCTGTTCCCGGCCTTAAACAGGCCGACGCCGGGCTCGCAGAATTGCAGGTCTCTGATCTGCTGCTCAGACAGCCCCATCAAGCTGGAGATGGATTCGATCTCCGTTTTCTTCTGCCGGAACAGCACGATGAACTCCGAGTTGGCGATCATGGCCTGCCCGAATTCGTTGCAGGCGGCGTCGCGGACTTCCTGCGTCATGCCGGTTGCGATCAGTCCGTATTTCCTGCCGCGCTTCCACACGTTGGCCAGCCACTCCGCCGTCCTCGGGTTGTGCAGGCTCAGGTGGATCTCGTCGTTCCAAAGCCAGGTGTGCCTGTGCAGCGCCTGGTTCTTGGAAATCAGATTCCAACAAAAATCCTGGATAATGGACATCCCCATCATCTGCAGCTGCTTCCCGAGGTTTTTGGTGTTGAAGCAGATCAGCCGGTTGCGGATGTCGACGTTGGATTTCCCGGCGAAAATGTTCAGGCTGCCCTCGACGTAGATTTCCAGCCCGCTGGCCAGATAGCGCGCCGGCGTTTCAGGAATACTCCGCAATACGGTGTAAAAATCGCGGAAGGT
>DHAI01000023.1:2617-4326 GCA_002397355.1 Ruminococcaceae bacterium UBA4958
AGTTCAGCGTCGCCTCGATAAGCGAAATGATAAAATCGGATTTGAACGGCACCGGGTCCTCTTCTTCGCCGCCGTAATACTCGTTGATGTCGAAGGGGTTGAACTGGGTTTTTGCCGAACTCGACACGTCGATCACCTGCCCGCCCAAAAGGCGCACGAGTTTCGTGAGGCCGCCTTCCGGATCGATGACGATCATGTCGTCGTTCGTCCGGAAGAAGCACTCCCAGATCTCCAGGGCCGCGCCGGTCGTCTTGCCGGAACCGGACGCGCCGAAAAAGAAGCCGTGCGAGTTGATGTAACGCTTCCTGTCCATGAGGATGACATTGTGGGACAGCTTGTTCCGCCCGTAGCACAAGCCGGTCGGATGCACGATCTCCACGACGTTGAACGGAATAAAAGCCGCGAGGGAACTGGTCGTCTGTACCTGCTTGACGAACGTGTCGTTCCTGCCGAGAGGAACGGCGGAATCGAGGCTTTCCTCCTGCGCGAATGTAAACGGCTTGACCGTGCAGCCTTTCGCGGCGGCGAGATCCTGAATCTCCTCGACCGTCCCGTCCATTTCTTCCAGCGACTTTGCGCTGACGGTGATGAGGACATTGGAGAGGAACATTTTCACATCGTGCGTGCTGATCGAGTTCTGAAAGCTGCTGGTCGTCTCAATCGTTTTTTTCAGATCGCGCGGCGGCCGGGGATCGACGATATTCTGCTTTACCTGGCGGGAAAGGCTGTCCTCCATCTCGCGGTCAAGCGCTTTCAGCCGCCTGTTGACCTGCCGGATCGCCTCGGCCGCGTTCTGCGGCGCCGCGTTTACGGTGACCAGCAGCCTGTGGTTGACGGTGGTGATGTCGCGCAGCATGGAGTCCGAAAGGTCGTTCGGGATCTCGGCGAGGAACAGCGTCTGCGTGTAACGGTCCCCGAGCCGGATATAATCGTCGTGGCTCGTGTCGATAAAATAAGGCGCGATCAGGTCCTTGTCGATCACGCCGGAGCGCACCATGCGCTCGTAGCTGAGCTCCGAGGTGTCGCCCGGCCGATAGATCTCCCGGAGCAGGGTGAGCCTCTGGAGCTTGTCCAGCATGGCCGTCCCGCTTCCGAGCCGGTGGAGCAGCGACATCTTCTCGGCGTCGATCCGGAGAAAACGCTTCTGAGCCAGTTCATAGCTCTTTTCCGCGATCGTGACGGTGATGTATTTCTCCTGGGTGTATGTGCTGTCGCTGACGTATCGCCGGCTCATATAATCGTTGTATTCCCGGACGCAAAGAGCCTGTTCCTCGGACGCGTCCGGTTTCGCGCGGATGCCGAGGCCGATGCGGTTGCGGGAGAGAGGCTTCGTCAGAATGTGGATTTGAAAACGCATCGTCTCGTCGAAAGAATTCAGGAACTGGCAAAACAGCTCCGCCGTCGCTTCCTGCTCGGAATTTTCCGTGTTGCTGAAATTGATGTCGTCAAACGCCCACGTCGCGCTGTATTGGCCGTTTCCAAGAGAGCAGATCCCGTCGTCGTACATGGCTTCAAACGGAATGCTTTCCTGGGCGGTGTTTCTTTTTTCCCAGGGAAAGAGGAAAGAAGGAATGGTTTTTCTTCCCCTCCCGGCGTTGCTCTTGTTCTTCATCTGCGGTTTCATACTCCTTTTGACTCTGTTGGATGATTTCATATAAATTGTGCATCACGAATTTCCGCTTTTGCGGGTATTTGAACTTCTGCCGCCA
>DHAI01000023.1:4539-5806 GCA_002397355.1 Ruminococcaceae bacterium UBA4958
GGCCAGCCTCGGGCTGCCGGTTTTCAGAAAGACGGTAAGGAACACGGGAAAAATAATCGCCAGGGCGATCCCGCCGCAGATCAGCTGGCGCGCGGTGAAATTTCCCAGGACCTTATGCTCATACCGGTAGATGTTCTCGGGCATTTGTACACGCACGTTCATTCCCCCCAATATCAGTATGTTCCGAGCAGCCGCTTGGAAAGCGAGCCGGTTTTTACGAGAGTCACCGTCAGGACGGCGGAATATCCCATCATGGCAAAAGCCCCCTGGACCGACGCCTGGATCGTGACGCTCTTGATGAGCATCAGATACAGCGACACCACCAGCACGATCAGTCCGCCCTGCAGGATCAGCGCGCAGAACATCTTGACGAAGTTGACGCCGACGCTGCCGCGCAGCTCGTCGTTTGCGAACGTGGCGAACGGGATCGGCGCGAAAATCCAGTAGACGACGATCTCGAACATCCGTCCGTACACGACGACCGTCGAGACGACGGTCATGAGCTGGGTACAGATCCACGGGCCGAACATCTGAACCCAGACGCCGAACTTCTGCCCGAAGTTCATCCCGGAAACCTGCTGGAGAAAGGCGCTCGTGTCCACGCTGTTGCCTGTGCCCAGGGAAACGCTTTGATACAGCTGAAGAACCATCTGATTGATCTGGGTAAAGATAAACTGCAGCAAGTCGTAGGTGTAGGAGATACAGAGAAACGGTATGATGTATTTTACAAACGTCACGCACACAAGCTCCATGTCAAGCGTGCCGTTGGAACGGCACCAGAATCGGTACAGGTCGGCGGCCATGCAGTAGCCGAGGATGAGGATGGCGAACGGCATGACGGCGCTCATCCCGACTTTGAGCAGGCTGTTCCAGAAATCCTGCCCGAAAATGTCGGCCGGCGTTCTGGTCGCCTGCTTGACGATCTCGCCGGCGGAACCCGTTATGGTTCCGAATATCCCCTTGATCAGGTCGGTCAAAAAGTCAAACATGGATTACAGCCTCGAGAGCAGGGAGAGCGCGGGAAGGACGCACGCGGAGATGCCGGCTTTCGCCTCGGCCGCGGTGACGTTTTTGATGGCGTAGTTGAGCAGGAAAAAGGATATGGCCGCGAACGCGATGCCGCCGATGATCTTTTTGATCCCGATGCTGCTCTGCTGGCCCTCGCCGAACATGTCGTAGATCCCCCAGATAGCCCCCAAAACGCCCAGGACGACGAGGAAGGTCTGAAGGATCTGTAACAGCGATGTGCTCATAACCAATTACTCCT
>DHAI01000101.1:0-2607 GCA_002397355.1 Ruminococcaceae bacterium UBA4958
GGCGACCAGATGGCCGTGCACGTGCCCCTCTCCGTAGAGGCGCAGTCAGAGGCCCGCTTCCTGATGCTGGCCGCGGGCAACCTGCTGAAACCGTCCGACGGCCGCCCCGTCACCGTGCCGACGCAGGACATGGTGCTGGGTTCCTATTACCTGACGCTCGATAAGGACGGCGAAACGGGCGAAGGCAAGGTGTTCCGCAATTTCGACGAGGCGATCATGGCCTATGACGAACATGTGATCGGACTGCATGCGAAGATCAAGGTCCGCCGCACGATCGAAACGGAGGAGGGGAAAGAGACCGCCATCATCGACACCACGGTGGGCAAGATGATCTTTAACCGCCCGATTCCGCAGGACCTGGGGTTCGTGGACCGCTCCAAGCCGGAAAACAAGTTCCGCCTGGAAGCGGAGTTCCTGGTGGGCAAGAAGCAGCTCGGCCAGATTATCGACCGCTGCATCAAGGTCCACGGCGTTCCGCGCACCTCCGAAGTGCTGGACTCCATCAAGGCGCAGGGGTATAAGTACTCCACCAAGAGCGGCATTACCGTTTCCGTCAGCGACGCTACCATTCCTCCCCAGAAAGCGGAGATTATTGCCGCCGCGGAGAAGCACATCGACGCGATCTCGGACCAGTACAAGATGGGCCTGCTTTCCAATACGGAGCGTTACAACGCCGTGCTGAGCACATGGACCAAGGCGACGGAGGACGTTTCCACGGCCCTGCAGAAAAATCTGGACCGCTACAACCCGATCTTCATGATGGCGGATTCCGGCGCCCGCGGCTCCATGAGCCAGATCCGCCAGCTCGCCGGCATGCGCGGCCTGATTGCAAACACCTCCGGAAAGACGATCGAAATTCCGATCAGGGCCAACTACCGCGAGGGCCTGAACATCCTGGAATACTTCATTTCTTCGCGCGGCGCCAGAAAGGGCCTGGCGGACACGGCTCTTCGCACGGCGGACTCCGGTTACCTGACGCGCCGCCTGGTCGATGTTTCCCAGGAGGTCATTATCCGGGAAGACGACTGCGGGACGGACGACGGCCTGGAGGTCTTCGACATCAAGGAAGGCAAGGAAATCATCGAATCGATGCATGAACGCCTGATCGGCCGTTATCTCGTTGAGGATTTCGTGGACGAGAAGACCGGGAAAGTGCTGGTTTCCAAAGACAAGATGATGGACGACGCGGACGCCGATCTGATCGAGGCGCACGGCGTCAAGCGCATCCGCATCCGCTCCATCCTGAACTGCCGCGCGAAACACGGCGTCTGCCGGAAGTGCTACGGCGCGAATCTTGCGACGCGCATGCCGGTGAAGGTCGGCGAGGCTGTCGGCATTATCGCGGCCCAGTCCATCGGCGAACCGGGCACGCAGCTGACCATGAGAACGTTCCATACCGGCGGCGTCGCAAGCGCCGAGGATATTACGCAGGGCCTTCCCCGCGTGGAGGAACTGTTCGAAGGGCGCAAGCCGAAACACCTCGCGATCATCAGCGAGATTGCGGGCAAGGTTTCGTTTGAGGAAGTCAAAAAGAGCACGCACGCCGTCGTTACCAATGACGAAACGAAGGACAGCAAATCGTATCTGATTCCTTACGGCTCCCGCGTCCTTGTCAATCAGGGGGATGTGATCGAGGCTGGAGCGCGCCTGACCGAAGGCTCCCTCAACCCGCACGATGTCCTTGCGATCCGCGGCGTCCATGCCGTCCAGGATTACCTGATCGAGGAGGTCCAGAAGGTTTACCGGATGCAGGGCGTCGATATCAACGACAAACACATCGAGGTCATCGTCCGCCAGATGCTGAAAAAGGTCCGTATCGACGAGGCGGGGGACACCACGCTTCTGCCCGGTTCCCTGGTGGAGAAGAGCGAGCTGGAAGCCGAAAACGAGGCGATCCGCGACCGCATTGCCGCAGGGGAAGCAGACTTGAAGGAAGCGACGGCTTCGCCGGTCCTTCTCGGCATCACCAAGGCCTCTCTCGCGACGGATTCGTTCCTGTCGGCCGCTTCGTTCCAGGAGACGACGCGCGTTCTGACCGACGCCGCCATCAAAGGAAAGGTCGATCCGCTGCTCGGACTGAAGGAGAACGTCATCATCGGGAAGCTGATTCCCGCGGGCACCGGCATGAAATGCTACAACGACACGGAAGTCGTGGTGGAAGACGACAAGAAAACGACGGCTTGACAAGTGAGATTTCATGGTGATATACTAAACAATTGTGATGGTCTGCTTTTCCGATTCCCCGGAAGGGCAGACATATCCTACGCTGTTTTGCGGCTTTCCGGCCGCTTAACATAATATTTTTTGAAGGAGGAGGTGTACTATGCCTACCTTTAATCAGCTCGTCAAAAAGGGAAGAGAAGTGGCCGTGACAAAGGCGAAGGCTCCTGCGCTTCTGAGAGGCTGGAACTCAAAGAAAAGGATTCCGATCGATCAGAACTCTCCGCAGAAGCGCGGCGTCTGCACGGTCGTGAAGACCGCCACGCCGAAAAAGCCGAACTCCGCTCTGAGAAAGGTCGCGAGAGTCCGTCTTTCCAACGGGATCGAAGTCAGCGCCTATATTCCGGGCGTCGGCCACAATCTTCAGGAGCACAGCGTCGTGATGAT
>DHAI01000101.1:2786-3356 GCA_002397355.1 Ruminococcaceae bacterium UBA4958
GACCTGCCTGGCGTCCGCTACCACATCATCCGCGGTTCGCTGGATACCCAGGGAGTTTCCGGGCGGATGCAGGCCCGCTCCAAGTACGGCGCGAAGCGGCCGAAAGCCGGCGCCGCCAAAGCTGCGAAATAAAATGCGCAGCGCGCGCGGATCTTTATGACAGAAACCGATTGGCTGCATCACCCAATGTATGTTGAAAGACAGAATGCAGCGGCGTTTAGATAGAATCTTTCGACGCCTCTGTATTGGCCGCGGGAGTTTGTCGCTTTCGAGTACCGATGATATCATTTCTGTGAAGGAGGGAAGTAAAGTGCCAAGAAGAGGTCAAACTGCAAAACGCGATGTTTTGCCGGATCCACTTTATAATTCCAAACTGGTGACGCGCCTGATCAACAACATCATGTATGATGGAAAAAAAGGCGTGGCCCAGAAGATTGTTTACGGCGCATTTGACATTATCAGAGACAAAACGGGGAAAGAGCCCCTCGAGGTTTTTGAGCAGGCAATGGAGAATGTGATGCCATCTCTAGAGGTTAAGGCCCGCCGTGTCGGCGGCGCAACCTATCAGGT
>DHAI01000101.1:3547-6949 GCA_002397355.1 Ruminococcaceae bacterium UBA4958
CTTATTCGCGGGAAAGATCCGAAAAAACCATGAAGGAAAGGCTTGCCGCCGAAATCCTCGATGCTGTGAATGGTGCGGGCGGTGCCGCCAAGAAGCGTGAAGAAACGCACAAGATGGCGGAAGCAAACAGAGCGTTTGCGCATTATCGCTGGTAAAGTCGTCTGCCGCACATTCAGGCAGTAGGAGGGAATTATGCCAAGGCAAGTACCACTTAATTTGGTTCGGAATATCGGCATTATGGCGCACATCGATGCCGGTAAAACCACCACAACGGAACGTATTCTTTACTATACGGGGATCAACTACAAGATGGGTGAAGTCCACGACGGCACCGCCACCATGGACTGGATGCCTCAGGAGCAGGAGCGCGGCATCACGATCACTTCCGCGGCCACAACCTGTTTCTGGAAAGGCCACCGCATCAATATCATCGACACGCCCGGCCACGTCGACTTCACGGTGGAAGTGGAGCGCTCGCTCCGCGTGCTGGACGGCTCGGTCACTGTTTTCGCCGCAAAAGGCGGCGTTGAGCCGCAGTCTGAAACCGTCTGGCGCCAGGCGGAGCAGTTCGGCGTTCCGCGCATGGCCTATGTCAACAAGATGGACGTCATGGGCGCCGACTTTTTCCGGTGCATTCAGATGATGAAGGACCGGCTGAAGTGCAACGCGGTTGCGGTGCAGCTTCCAGTCGGCAGCGAGGACACCTTCCGCGGGATCATCGACCTCATCGACATGAAAGCCGACATCTATTACGATGAGATGGGCAAGGACATGAAGGTCGAGGATATTCCGGAGGATATGAAGAAGATTGCCGAGGAGTACCGTTCGAAGCTGATGGAAGCCGTCGCAGAGCAGGACGACGCCGTCATGGAGAAATACCTCAACGGCGATCCGATCTCGAGGGATGAAATCATCGCCGTGATCCGCAAGGCGACCATCGCCAACAAGTTTGTTCCGGTCACGTGCGGCTCATCTTACAAAAACAAGGGCGTTCAGAAGCTTCTGGACGCAATCATAGCTTTCATGCCCGCGCCGACCGACGTGCCGGCCATCCGCGGGAAGAACCCGGCGACGGGGGAAGAGGAAGACTGCCACGCCACGGATGACGAGCCGTTCGCGGCGCTTGCGTTCAAGATCGCGACGGACCCCTTCGTGGGGAGGCTTGCGTTCTTCCGCGTTTATTCCGGCAAGCTGGACGCCGGTTCCACCGTTTATAACTCCGTGAAGGACGACGACGAGCGCATGGGGCGCATCCTGCAGATGCACGCGAACCACAGGCTGGATCTCGAGACCGTTTACGCCGGCGATATCGCCGCCGCGGTCGGCCTGAAGAAAACCACCACGGGCGACACGCTCTGCGATCCGAAACGCCCGATCGTGCTGGAATCCATGGAGTTCCCGGACCCGGTGATCCGCGTTGCCATCGAGCCGAAGACCAAAGCCGGCCAGGAGAAGATGGGCATTGCCCTTTCCAAGCTGGCGGAGGAAGATCCGACTTTCAAGGCCTATACCGATGAGGAGACGGGCCAGACCATCATCGCCGGCATGGGCGAGCTCCATCTGGAAATCATCGTGGACAGGCTCCTGCGTGAGTTCCATGTGGAAGCGAACGTCGGCAAGCCGCAGGTTGCCTACAAGGAAACCATCCGCGGGAACGCCGATGTGGAAAACCGCTACGTCCGCCAGTCCGGCGGCCACGGCCAGTACGGACATGTCAAGATCAGGATCGAGCCGAATCCCGGGAAGGGCTACGAATTCGTCAACGCCGTCACGGGCGGCGCGATTCCGAAGGAATTCATCCCCGCGGTTGACCAGGGCGTTCAGGGAGCCATGCTGTCCGGCGTGCTTGCCGGGTATCCCGTGGTGGACGTCAAGGTCACGCTGTATGACGGTTCTTTCCACGAAGTGGACTCCTCGGAGCTTGCATTCAAGATCGCCGGTTCCATGGCTTTCAAGGACGCCATGTCCAAAGCAAACCCCGTTATCATGGAGCCGATCATGAAGGTGGACGTAACCGTTCCGGAGGAATATATGGGCGACGTAATCGGCGACCTCAATTCCCGCCGCGGCGTGATCGGAGGCATGGACGCCATCCCGGGTGCGGAGCAGATCCGCGCCAACGTGCCGCTTTCCGAGATGTTCGGTTACGCGACGGATCTTCGTTCCAAGACGCAGGGACGCGGCCAGTATGTGATGCAGCCGGGCGTCTATTCGGAAGTCCCGAAGAATATTGCCGACAAGATCATCACGTCTCGTGCGAAAAAAAGCGAATAGGCAGCCGGAAACCGCTTGATTTTCGGTGGTTTTGCTGCTAGAATGTTAGCATTAAAACTGTATAATGTCCGGATCAGAAACCTGACAATACAAAGGAGGAACTCCAATGGGAAAAGCAAAGTTTGACAGATCCAAACCCCATGTAAACATCGGCACGATCGGCCATGTCGACCACGGCAAGACCACGCTGACCGCCGCCATCACCAAGGTTCTCAACTTCAAGGGCGAGGCCGACTTCGTCGACTATGCGAATATCGATAAGGCGCCGGAAGAGAGAGCGCGCGGCATCACGATCAATACCGCTCACGTGGAATACCAGACCGAAAAGCGTCATTACGCCCATGTCGACTGCCCCGGACACGCCGACTATATCAAGAACATGATCACCGGCGCGGCGCAGATGGACGGCGCGATCCTCGTCGTCTCCGCCGCCGACGGCCCGATGCCTCAGACTCGTGAGCATATCCTGCTTGCCCGTCAGGTGGGCGTTCCCTGCATCGTCGTCTTCATGAACAAGGTTGACCAGGTGGATGATCCCGAGCTTCTCGACCTCGTCGAGATGGAGATCCGCGATCTGCTGAACGAGTACGGATTCCCGGGCGATAAGACACCGATTATCCGCGGCTCCGCTCTGAAGGCTCTCGAATCCAAGTCCACCGATCCGGATGCGCCGGAATACAAGTGCATCTGGGAACTGATGGATGCGGTCGACGAATTCATCCCCACCCCGGAGCGCAATGAGGATCTGCCCTTCCTGATGCCTGTCGAGGATGTTATGACCATCAGCGGCCGCGGCACCGTCGCAACCGGAAGAGTGGAGCGCGGCAGGGCGAAGATCGGAGACGAAATCGAGATCGTCGGCCTGACGACGGAGAAGAAAAAGTCCGTCATCACGGGCCTCGAGATGTTCCGCAAGACGCTCGACTTCGCCGAAGCGGGCGACAATATCGGCGTTTTGCTCCGCGGTATTCAGAGAGAAGAGATCCAGCGCGGCCAGGTTCTTGCGAAGCCCGGCTCCGTGCATCCGCACACCAAGTTCCAGTGCAAGGTTTATGTTCTGACGAAGGAAGAGGGCGGCCGCCATACGCCGTTCTTCAACAACTATCGTCCGCAGTTCTATTTCCGCAC
>DHAI01000101.1:7182-7359 GCA_002397355.1 Ruminococcaceae bacterium UBA4958
CATACGGTTGGTTCCGGCGTTGTCACAAAGATTTACGAATGAATTTCGTTTGCTGCTGCAGATGGGTCACTGTGTAACTGTGTGCTTGTTTGCGGCGGTGGAGAGGAAAAATCCGAGGTCGCTTCCGGCGGCTTCGGATTTTTTTGTATTTGGAACCTTGCGCCGGCTTATGTCACT
>DHAI01000101.1:7628-10049 GCA_002397355.1 Ruminococcaceae bacterium UBA4958
AGATAAATGGCTGAGATTAGAGTTAAGGATAACGAATCTCTGGACAGCGCTCTGAGAAGGTTCAAGAAACAGTGCGCGAGGGCCGGAGTAATCGCTGAAGTCCGCAAAAGGGAAGCCTATGAGAAGCCTTCTGTAAGACGCAAGAAAAAATCCGAGGCCGCACGTAAGCGCAAGTACAGGTAAGCAGTCGTAAAAATTCATCGGCTTGAAAGCGGGCGTATGCCCGCTTTTTTAGGCCTCATGCCGGAATTGCGGGAGGTGCGGCTTTTCTTGGCGCTGTTTACGCCGACTTGTTCGCTCTGCAGGGTGACGGATGTAACGCCGGAACTTCTGCGGGACCTGAATGTGAAGGGCCTTTTGCTCGATGTGGACAATACGCTTGCTTTCCCTGATTCCCAGACGCCTTTTCCGGGAACGGTGGAGTGGTCGCGCCACTTGAGGGAAGCGGGCTTTTCCCTTGCGATCATGTCGAACAATTCCGCAGGCCGGGTAAGGCCTTTCGCGGCAAAGTACGGCCTTCCTTTCTGCCCGAGATCCATGAAACCTCTGCCCTGGGCCTATCTTCACGCTGCCCGGCGGCTCGGAGTGGACCGAAGGGAGACGGCCGTTGCGGGGGACCAGGTGTTCACAGATATTTTGGGCGCCAATCTGGCGGGCATGAAATCCATTTTGCTTCTTCCGGGGAGGAAGGAAGGCTCGTTTTCATTTCGCGTCCGGAGAATCCTGGAGAAGCCGATTCGATTGAAAGCCGGAAGAAAAACGGAGAGGGGATGATTGTGACGACGGCCCGAAAAGTTCTTGTTCTGCTCGGTCCGAATCTGGATATGGTTGGAATCCGTGAAAAAAGCGTCTATGGCGATGAAACGGCGGAAAGCATTAACGCGGAGATTACCGGGCATGCGAAAAAACTGGGCTTTGCGTGCGACATCTACCAGTCGAACCACGAAGGCGACCTGATCGACCGCATCCACGCAGCGAGAAACGTTTACAGCGGCGTCGTAATCAATGCCGGCGCGCTGACGCACTATAGCTATGCCCTGCGCGACGCCATTGCTTCGGTCCGCATACCGTTTGTTGAGGTCCACATGAGCAATATCTATGCGCGCGAAGAGTTCCGCCATCAAAGCGTGATCGCGCCGGTCTGCGCCGGCCAGATCTCCGGCTTTGGAAAAAACAGCTATTTTCTTGCCCTTTCCGCGCTTCAGCATTTAATGTGATGCGGCCTGTTTGCCGGGCAGTCCCTGATTTGCAGCAAAGTTCGATATATTTATCGATTATCCCTTGAAAAAGCGTTCGAAATATTATAAACTATCTCTGCAACAGTTTGAATCGGAATAAACAGACGGAGGCTCAAACCAATGATAACAGCAGGAGATTTTCGGAATGGCGCTACGTTTGAAATGGAAGGCAGCGTCTATTCCATCATCGAATTTCAGCATGTTAAGCCTGGCAAGGGCGCCGCTTTCGTCCGCACGAAGATCCGGAACGTGATCACCGGCGCGGTAACAGAGCGCACCTTTAACCCGAATGATAAGTTCCCCACTGCGTTCATCGAGAGAAAAGACATGCAGTATCTTTACAATGACGGCGATCTGTATTATTTCATGGACCCCGAAACTTTTGAGCAGATTCCCATCAGCAAGTCCAGCCTGGGGAGCAACTTCCAGTTCGTGAAAGAAAACATGACCTGCAAAATCCTTTCCTACAAAGGCAATGTGTTCGGCGTGGAGCCTCCGAATTTCGTTGAGCTTGTGGTCACGAAAACCGACCCGGGCTTCAAGGGTGATACCGCGACCAACGCCACCAAACCCGCCACAGTGGAAACGGGCGCCGAGATCAAGGTGCCTCTCTTCATCAACGAAGGCGAAAAAATCCGCATCGACACTCGCACCGGCGAATATATGGAGCGCGCCTGACCGATAATACTTTTGCAGGGGAAAAGACGATTGAAAAAGGGAGGCACTTTCATGAAAAACACGGAACGGGTATCCTACATCCGCGGCTTGGCGGAAGGCCTTGAACTGGACGAAAACAAGAAGGAAGTAAAAGTCCTGAATGCCGTCATCGATATGCTCGACGACCTTGCGTTTTCCATGGCTGAACTGCAGGATAACGTAAACGACATGGCGGATCAGCTCGACGCGGTGGACGAAGACCTCGGTACGCTGGAAGACGATTTCTACGACGAAGACGACGAAGAAGATGAAGACGCCGAGGACGACGATGAAGATGATGACGATGACGATGATTCCTGCTATTATGAAGTTACCTGCCCGGATTGTCACGAGACGGTGTGCCTTTCGGAAGATGTGATGAAGGAAGGCAGTATCAAGTGCCCGAACTGCGGAGCAACGATTGAGTTCGGTCTGGAGAATGAAGACGGCGGCGAGGAATCGACGGACCATAAAAATGAGGAGCATG
>DHAI01000101.1:10363-10505 GCA_002397355.1 Ruminococcaceae bacterium UBA4958
GCGGGCCCCTATGGAATTCCGCAGGGGAAGGATTCCTCACCGGGCGTGCCGGTGGGTAAGTTGTAAAATAAAATGGCCGAAAAGGGATCCCATCCTCAAAGGCTCTGGTATGCTTAGGTTGCGAGACCAAAAGCAGAGGGAG
>DHAI01000036.1:0-1380 GCA_002397355.1 Ruminococcaceae bacterium UBA4958
ACGAGGATCTTTCCGTGCGGCCTGTTATCGTAATAGGTGAAAGGAAGCTTCTGCAGATGATTGAACAGATCCCTGCGGATATCGTGGACGATGCTCTGCCCGGCCTGCGCCACCAGGACGCTGCGCAGCGCATTGAAAACGATATTCACGAGGATGGTGACGGCAAGCAGCGCCGCCAGCCGGTACAGCATGGCGAAATCCTTGTCTGGAATCGCCGTGTCCACGGCGCGCTGCATCAGCATCGGCCCCGTCAGACCGATTACGCTTCCGATCGCGCTGAGCAAAAGGGCGGGGATCAGCTTGTGCTTGTACCGGTTGACGTAGACCAGTGTTTTCTTCAGGTTTGCAGCGTTGAAGGGAGTTTCCAGCTCTTCATCCACATCATATCGATTTCGCGCCAACCGGCTCACCCTCTTTCACGTTGTTCTGCAAAGCCCAGATATGGTAATAAAATCCGTTGCGCTGCAGGAGCTCGTCATGAGTACCGCGTTCAATGATCCTGCCCTTGTCCATAACCAGGATCTGGTCGGCGTCCTGCAGCGAGGATATGCGCTGCGCGATGATGATTTTCGTACACCGGAAATCGAGCTCGCGCAGTTGTTTCTGGATATATTGTTCTGTTTCCATATCGACGGCGGAGGTGGTGTCATCCAGGATCAGCACGGAAGGACGCATGGCAAGCGCCCTGGCAAGCGATATGCGCTGTTTTTGGCCTCCGGACAGGCCGACGCCGCGCTCCCCGATGAGCGTTTCATAGCCGCCGGACAGGTTCCGGATAAAGGAGTCCGCGTCGGCAGTCTTGGCGCAGGCTATGGTATCTTCCTCAGGAAGATCGGGGCAGCCGTACGCGATGTTCCCGTCGACGGTATCGGAGAACAGGAACGCATCCTGCATGGCGACCGACATAGTATGGCGCAGATAAGAAAGTTTGTAGTCCTGCAGGTTGCGCCCGTCCAGCAGAACCACGCCCTTCGTAGGTTCATATACCCGCGTCATCAGATTGATCAAACTCGTCTTTCCTGAGCCGGTCGTCCCCATGATTCCCAGCGTCTGGCCGGGCCTGATGTGAAAGCTGATATCCTGAACGATGCCGCTCTTTCCAACAGAAAAAGAAACATTGCGAAACTCGACATCGCCCGCGGCACGCTTTTCCGACGCGGTCGACGTGCTGTGGTCGAAAATGCTCGGTCTCGCATAGAAGACTTCCATGACCATATCGCATGACGCAAAAAAGCGCTGAATCTCGTTGATGAGCATCCCGAGGTTGCGCAACGGATTCGACAAAGCCCACGTCATGGAGGTGAACGCCAGCAACTGACCGGCCGTCATGCTGCCGTTGATCATGAATATGCCTCCGACCAGCAACGTCGTAATGGTCAG
>DHAI01000036.1:1714-2885 GCA_002397355.1 Ruminococcaceae bacterium UBA4958
AAAAGAATCGTTACAAGCAGAATCAGCGGAGTAACTATTATTAAGTACAGCGTCAGCTTTACGTTTACAGTAAAAAAGTAAACGATCGTTGCGGTAAAGATGACGGCTGAATCTATAATATTGTAAGAAATCCATGATGTGGAGTGGCGAATCAGATCCAGGTCGTTCGTCATGCGCGTCATCAGGTCGCCGGTGCGCATGTAGCTGAAGAAACGGTAATCCTCGCTCTGGATCACATCGTACATGCGTGTGCGGACGTCGTCCAGCATCTGCTGGCTGTTCTTTTCCAACAGAACGACCATCACATAGCGGAGCGTCAGGCGCACCATCTGAACTGCCATCATCATTCCGAGTATCGGCAGCAGTTTCTCCGTGTTTTTCGGCGTTATGACTTCGTCAATCAACTTTTGCGACAGCATTGGGTTGACGACCAGCATTCCCGAGGTGATTGCCGATAAAAAAAGTCCAATCACAAGGTAACATCGTTTAGGGCCCATGTACTTCCATAACCATTTCAGTTCCAGCACGTTGCTTCATCTCCTCATAGAAAGGACATTTTAAACCCTCTTGCCGCATTAAAACATAGAAAAAAGAAACTTTTAAAGAAAAAACATTTTCTTACTAAGTTTTTGAGACGGCGCACGGATTTTTCTCCGGAAAGCCGGACGCATAACGAAAGTCTGCACGGGCGCCAAGTCGGTGCAGACTTTCGTATGATTTTTTTATCTGAGTACCTGTCGTGCCCGCCATGATTTTTTTGTTTCATGCGTCCTCATCGGCAGTTACCTTATCGTACCATAAACTTTCCCTTTGACGGGCGCGGTGCGGTTGCCGTATGATAAGAATCACCCACCGACACGTCGGCGGCCTTCCGCAGCGCGGAAGGCGGAAGTTGTCTTCCGCTGCTTTTTAAAGGCTTCCATTGCACGGTTTTGTCGCTCCTGCCCCTCTGCGCCCTAAACCCCTCCCATTTTGTTTGATCTCCGTATTTTTTCCTTAAAATGGGGATGGGAGAAACGGGGTAAGAAGATAAAAAATACTTAAGTGAAAAATTGTCTGGTTTCACCGGCACTGCCTGTGGTCCCGGCATACAAAAAAAGTGAAACGGGCGATGCCTTCCGTTTCACTTTGGTGAACCATCGGGGATTCGAACCCCGGACACCCTGATTAA
>DHAI01000100.1:0-652 GCA_002397355.1 Ruminococcaceae bacterium UBA4958
CGCCGACCACGGCAACGCCGAGCGCATGCTCGCGGAGGACGGCACGCCGTTCACGGCGCACACCACGAACCCCGTCCCGTTCTGCGTGGCCGGTTATCCGTGCCGGCTGCGCGAGGGCGGCCGCCTGGCGGACATCGCGCCGACGATGCTGAAGATCCTCGGCCTGCCCCAGCCGCCGGAAATGACCGGCAAGAGCATCATCGAGTGATCCGGGGCCCGGAACGGGCCCGCTTGTCCCCGGCTGTTCCCCCCGCGGGAAGCCGGGGATTTTTTTATCCTTCCGGAAAAATGACAATCCTGTCAGCTTCATTGAAAAGGCGCCGGAAAGATGTTAAGATAAGGGCGAAACATACGGCCGGAACCGTTACAGGAGGGATATGCCCGTGAAAATCAGGAAAATCGCCGCGCTGGTTCTCGCCGCGGCCGCAGCGCTGCTGTTCCCCGCCTGCAACGGGAACGCGCCGCGGAACGCCGGAAAAAAAATCAGCTACCATCTGGACGCCGACCCGGTCACGCTCGACCCGCAGATCGCCGCGGACACGCCCTCGCTGGTCGCGATCCGTTCGCTGTACGAAGGGCTGACCCGCCTCGACGCGTCCGGGAACGCAAAGCCGGGCGTCGCGAAAACCTGGGACGCGAACGCGGACGGCAC
>DHAI01000100.1:836-2104 GCA_002397355.1 Ruminococcaceae bacterium UBA4958
ACGGCGGAAGACTTCGTCTTCGCGTTCCGCCGGGCGCTCGACCCCAAGACCGGCTCGGCCACCTGCCAGCAGATGTACTGCATCCGGAACGCGCGGAAGATCCACGCGGGCGCCCTTTCTCCCGACAGCCTCGGCGTCTCCGCGAAGGACGCGAAAACGCTCGTGGTGGACCTGGAATACTCCTTTCCCGATTTTCCAAAGCTCGCGTCGGCGGCCGTCTTCATGCCGTGCGACGAAACGTTCTTCAGGGAAACCGCCGGCCGGTACGGCCTGGAAACGGAAGACATCCTCGGAAACGGGCCGTTCGTCATTGACGGGGCCTACGGCTGGGAGCACGGCAAGCGGCTCAGCCTGGCGGGCTCCGGTTCCTACGCGGGCGAACAGGCCGCCCTGCCCTCCGCCGTGAGCTTTACCATCGGCGGCGAGGGATTCGACGCCGCCGCCGCCCTGAAAGAGGGGACCGTGGACGCCGCCCCCGTCTCCGCCGCCCAACTGGACGAAGTGAAAGCGCTCGGCTGCACAACCGTTTCCTTTGAAGACACCACCTGGGGGCTCTGCTTCAACACACAGTCCGCCCTTTTCAAAAACGTGAAGGTGCGAACCGCTTTCGCGCAGGCGCTGGACCGCTCCGCCGTGCTTTCCCATATCCCGGAAAACGCCTCCGCCGCCGAAAACATCCTCCTGCCGCAGACCGAGCTGAACGGCCGCCCCTACCGCACGCTGGCCGGCGGACCGTTTTACCTGAAGCAGAGCGGGAACGCCGCGCAGACGCTGGCCGCCGGCCTTTCGGAGCTCCATTTGGAAAACATGGCGCCCGTCGCCGTTCTATGCCCCGACAGCGCCAACGCGAAGCTGATGGTCAACGAGATGATCGCCGCCTGGAACAAGCAGTTCAACGATTACTTCAACATGGAGCCTCTCGCCGAAAGCGATCTGGAGAGCCGCGTCGCGTCGGGCGACTACGGTCTGGCGGTGTGTTCCATCCGCCCCGCGGACAGCGGCCCGCTGGCCGCGCTTTCCCTGTTTACAAGCGCTTCGGGCGACAACCCCGCCCATCTCAGGGATCCCTCCTACGACGCGCTCGTCGCCGCCGCCGAGGCGAAAAGCGGGAACGAGACGGCGGCCTGTGCCGCCGCCGAAAAGTACCTGAATGAAAGGGCCGTCTTTTATCCGCTCTGCTACGAAAAAAGCTACTATGCCGCGGCGAAAGGCGTCACCGGCATCGTCTTCCTCCCGTTCCAAAACGGGATCGATTTCATCGGCGCGGG
>DHAI01000100.1:2378-5311 GCA_002397355.1 Ruminococcaceae bacterium UBA4958
AACGAAAGGAACGACCTGTTCGAGATCTCCCCACAGATCCGCGGGCTGACGGAACTCTGCCGCGCGCGCAGCACGATCGATCCGCAGCTGTATGGAAAGTACGACGTGAAGCGCGGGCTGCGAGACATCAACGGCAAAGGCGTCATGGCCGGCTTGACGGAAATCTCCGAGATCGTCGCTTCGAAAACCGTCGACGGAAAATCCGTCCCCTGCGAAGGGAAGCTCTACTACCGGGGCATCGATATCGAGGACATCGTGAGGGGCTTCGTTTCGGAAAACCGCTACGGCTTCGAGGAAACGGTCTACCTGCTGCTTTTCGGCGACCTGCCGGGCGCGGAACGGCTCTCCGACTTCCGGGCGCTGCTCGCCAACTACCGCACGCTGCCCACGAATTTCGTGCGGGACATCATCATGAAAGCGCCGAGCTTCGACATGATGAACACCCTCGCGCGCAGCGTCCTCACGCTCTACGCGTACGACGAAAAGGCGAACGATCCGTCGCTGGAAAACGTCCTCCGCCAGTGCATTGAGATGATCGCGCTGTTCCCTCAGCTCGCGGTCTACGGCTACCAGGCGTACCAGCACAACCGGAACCCGCAGAACAGCTTTTTCATCCACGCGCCGCAGCCGGAGCTTTCCACCGCCGAAAACATCCTGCACATGCTGCGGCTCGACAACCGCTATTCCCCGCTGGAGGCGCGCATCCTGGACCTCGCGCTCGTCCTGCACGCGGAGCACGGCGGCGGCAACAACTCCAGCTTCACCACGCACGTGGTCGCCTCCTCCGGGACCGACACCTATTCGGTCATCGCCGCGGCCCTCGGATCGCTCAAGGGGCCGAAGCACGGCGGCGCAAACGTCAAGGTCGTGCGGATGTTCGAAGATATGAAGCGGGAAGTGAAGGACTGGAAGGACGAGGACGAGGTCGCGGGCTACCTGCACCGCCTGCTGAACAAACAGGCGTTCGACCGCGCCGGCCTGATCTACGGCATGGGCCACGCGGTTTATTCGCTCTCCGACCCGCGCGCGGACATATTCAAGAAATTCGTGCAGAGGCTTTCGGTGGAAAAGGGGTTTGCCAGGGAATACGAGCTTTACGCCCTGGTCGAGCGCCTGGCGCCCGAGGTCATCGGGCGCGAGCGAAAAACGTACAAGGGCGTCAGCGCGAACATCGACTTTTACAGCGGTTTCGTCTACCATATGCTCGGCCTGCCGACGGAGCTCTTCACCCCGGTTTTCGCCATGGCGCGCATCGCCGGCTGGAGCGCCCACCTGATGGAGGAGCGCATCAACGAGGGCAAGATCATCCGGCCCGCTTACGGGAGCGTCGCGCCGCACCGGGAATACCTCAAGCTGGCGGAGCGTCCCTGAAGCCGCCGGACCGCGCAGAGCTGCCGCAGAGCGGACGGGCGGCCGCGCGAATCAGAGGGCTTGAAGCATAACAAAATACGCGCTGAAACGGTGTCGGACACCAAAGTCAGCGCGTACTTTTTATGTGATTTTTTATGCGGTTTACGACGAAACCGTCTTACGACGGCCCCATTTTCGTTCCGAAACGCATCTGCGGCCCCCTCCCCGGGAAAAGGCCGGAATCGGCGTCAGACGCCAAGGCAGCGCTTCACGTCGCCGACGAACTGGTTCCCGCAACGGGCCAGCTCTCCGAAAACCCGGTCCACGCCCGCCTCGGACGCAAACCAGTTTTCCCGCGTGACCCCGTCGCCGGCCGCTGCCGGGCAGACACAGATCTCCGCCTCCGGAAACGCAAGCTGGTACAGCATCAGGCAGCGGCGGGCATGGAAAGGCCTGCAGACGATCAGGGCGCTCCGGATCTCCAGCCCGCGCGCGTCCGCGGCGCGGCGGGAGAGGAAAGCGTTGTCGCGCGTATGGCCGGAGCGGTCCTCCCCGAGGACCGCCGATGCCGGAACGCCGTTTTTCATCAGCACGTCGGTCATAAACTCGCATTCCGTGCGGTAGTCCTTATCGTAGACCTCCGCCTTGGACTGCACTCCGCCGAAGCGGCCGGTTTTGACGCTCACGCCTCCCGCCGGGACCAGGAGCGGGGCGAAGCCGCCGCGGTAAAGCCGCGCCGCGTATTCCGGCGGCTCGGGGTACGGGCTGCCCGGCAGGAAAATCGCGTCGGCCCCGCGGGGCTCGTTCGCGACGAAAATGAAATCCGTGATGTCCGAGACGATGCGCTGGTTCATGGCTGTCCCTCCAAACGGCGGCGGCGCGGGGCCAAACGGCGCCCGCGCGCGGATTCAGCGGGGGGGAGAAACCTCCCGCCTGCGTTTCAGCTTTTTCCGGACGACGATCGCAAGGTAGAGGAACAGGAAACCCGCCAGAACGGCGACCAGCGTCCCGGTCTGGCCGGCCCCGCCCATTTTGACCTGCGCCCAGAGCGCGTCCACCTGCAGGCCGACGTCCTCCGGGAGGCTGGTGTAGATCTCCGACTTTCTGATGATGCTCTCCGGCGGGTAGAAGATCTCGTTTTCACGCATTTCCTCGGGCAGGAGCTTCTTGGCCTCCGGCTCCGGCGTGGAGTAGCCCACCGTCTCCATGTTCGCGGCGGCGATATCCGGCCGGCAGAGGAAATTAATATACGCCTCCGCTTCCCTTTTATGCTTCGCGCCCGCGGGAACGCACATGGCGTCCACGAAGAAGTTCGTGCCCTCCTTCGTCGGAATGGCGAAGCCGATGTCGGGATTGTCCTGCACGAGCGTGGCGGCGTCGCCGGCATAGTAGGGCGCGAGCCATGCCTCGCCGCTGGACATCTTGTCGAAGATCTGGTCCATCACGTACGCCTGCACGAGCGGTTTCTGCTTTTCCAGCAGTTGCGCCGCTGCGTTCCATTCCTCTATTTTCGTGGAGTTGTAGGAGTAGCCGAGGATTTTCTGCGCGATGCCGAAGGAATCGCGCGGGTTGTCGAACATCAG
>DHAI01000100.1:5419-8632 GCA_002397355.1 Ruminococcaceae bacterium UBA4958
CGCGGGTTGTCGAACATCAGGATCTTGCCCGCGTATTTTTCGTTCCAGAGGATCTTCCAGCTGTCGACCTTTTCCTTCACATACTTTTTATTGTAGAAAATGCCGACGAGCCCCCAGCTGTATGGAACGGAATATTCGTTTTCCGGGTCGTAGACCGGATTGCGGTAATCCTTGCCGATATACCGGAAATTCGGGATGTTCTGAAAATCCAGCTTCTGCAGAAGGTTTTCCCGAATCATTTTGGAAACCATATAGTCCGAGGGGAAAATCACGTCGTAGCTTGCGCCGCCGCCCGCGATCTTCGAGTACATGGACTCGTTGTCCTCGAACGTGGTGTAGTTCACCCGGATGCCGGTCTCTTTCGTGAACTCCGCGTTCACGTCGAGGGAGCCGTCCCCGCCGGCGGAGATGTACTCGCCCCAGTTGTAGACATTGATGGTCACCCCCGTCTGCGCCTTGGCGGGCGCCGCGGAGGAAAGCTCCTCGGCGGCGGAGACCGGAACGGCGGCCGAAAGCAGCAAAGCGGCGGCCAAAGCCGCGAAAATCCGTCTCATGCCCTCACGCCTCCTTCCGCGCTTCGGCGCGCCTGCCCTGCCGCGCCGTGCGGACGTTGATGACGACGAGCAGGGCGAGGATGATGGCGAACAGCAGCGCCGAAAGCGCGTTGATCTCCGGGCTGACGCGCTTGCGCGTCATGGAGTAGATAAAGATCGGCAGCGTCTGCGTGGTGCCGCTGGTGAAGTAGCTCACGACAAAGTCGTCGATGGAAAGCGTGAACGCCATGATGAGGCCCGTCACCACGCCGGGCATGATCTCCGGCAGGACGACGCGGAAGAACGCCCGCGCCGGCGTGCAGCCGAGGTCCTGCGCCGCCTCCGAAAGGTTGGGGTCCATCTGGCGCAGCTTCGGCATCACGGAGAGGATCACGTACGGCAGGCAGAACGTGATGTGCGAAAGGATCAGCGAGGCCATGCCGAGCGAAACGCCGCCCAGCAGGCCGGTGGCCGCCACGAAGAGCAGCATGAGCGAAACGCCGGTGACGATGTCCGGGTTCACCATGGGCAGGTTCGTGACGTTCATCACGACGCGGCGCATCCAGCGGCTCATGCCGTTGATGCCGAGCGCCGCCGCCGTGCCGAGCACGGTGGAGACGGCCGCCGCCGCGACGGCGATGACGAGCGTGTTCCGCAGGGCCTGCAGGAGCATCCCGTCCTGGAACAGGCGGGCGTACCACTTCACGGTGAAGCCGGACCAGACGGAGCGGCTCATGGTGGCGGAGTCGTTGAACGAGAAGACGATCAGCACGGCGATGGGCGCGTAGAGGAACAGAAAGATCAGCAGGGTGTAAAAGCGCGAGAGCGTTTTCATACCATCACGCCCCCTTCCGTGGCGCCGTTTTCGTCGAACTGGTTCATGATGCCCATGCAGATGAGGATGAGCACCATCAGCACGAGCGAGATGGCGGAGCCGAGGTTCGGGTTGTACGCGCTGCCGAGGAACTGCATGTCGATCAGGTCGCCGATGAGCAGGTTGCCGCCGCCGCCCAGCATCTTCGAGATGATGAAGGTGCTCACGGCCGGCACGAACACCATCGTCACGCCCGAGATCACGCCCGGCATGCTCATGGGCAGCGTCACGCGCAGGAACACCGTGCGGCCGTCCGCGCCGAGATCCTGCGCCGCCTCGATCACGCTCGGGTCGATCTTCGTGAGCACCGAGTACAGCGGCAGGATCATGTAGGGGATGTAGTTGTACACCATGCCGAGCACGACCGCGCCCGGCGTGTTGATCATATGCGCCCGCGGCAGGCCGCAGGCGGCCAGCGCGCGGTTGATGATGCCGCTGTCCTCCAGCAGCGTCATCCACGCATAGGTGCGCAGCAGGAAATTCATCCACATGGGCAGCATCACGAGCATGATGAGCACGTTCTGCCGCTTCGCGTCCGCCCGGGCGACGATATAGGCGAGCGGGTACCCGAGCAGGAGGCTGAAGGCCGTGGCGATCGCCCCGAGCCAGATGGAGCGCAGGAAAATGTTGGAGTACTGCCCGACACCCTCCAGGTTCTTCAGGGTGAAGGCGCCGCTCCTGTCGGTAAACGCAAAAACGACCACCAGCGCCATCGGGACGACGATAAACAGGATCATCCATACAAGGTACGGATAGGCCGAGGCTTTCGATTTCATCGTCTCACTCCGCCTCCCCGTCCGCGGGAAGGGCCCGGCTGTCCTCGTCCATCTCGTCGCTGTACGTGCTGTAATCGCCGAACGTGCCGGAATATTTCGACTTGCGCATCACATGGATCTCGTCCGGTTGGACGGATATGCCGATCTTTTCGCCGGTCCGCACGAAATCCGTCGTCTGGATCATCCACTTGAAACCGCGCACGTCCACGATCGCCTCGTAAAAGACGCCCTTGAAGGTGACGTTCTGCACCGTCCCGGTGAGACGGTCCCCGTCCGCCGGCACGATGTCCACGTCCTCCGGACGGATGACGACGTCGACGGGCTCGTCCGCGCGGAAGCCTTTGTCCACGCAGCGGAATTTCCGGCCCGCGAACTCCACGAGGTAATCCCCGCGCATCACGCCGTCCAGGATGTTGCTCTCGCCGATGAAATCCGCCACGAAGGCGTTCTTCGGCTCGTTGTAGATATCGATCGGCGTGCCGATCTGCTGGATGGCGCCCCCGTCCATGACGACGACTTCGTCGGACATGGAGAGCGCCTCCTCCTGGTCGTGCGTGACGAACAGGAAGGTGATGCCGGTCTGCTGCTGGATCTTTTTCAGCTCGACCTGCATGTCCTTTCGCAGCTTGAGGTCCAGCGCGCCGAGCGGCTCGTCCAGCAAAAGGACCTTCGGCTCGTTGGCAAGCGCGCGCGCGATGGCGACGCGCTGCTGCTGCCCGCCGGAAAGCCGCTCCACGCCCCGGTGCTCGAAGCCGTTCAGGTTCACCATGCCCAGCATCTCTCCCACCTTGGCCCGGATCTCCCGCTCGCTCTTGCCGTGCACGCGCATCCCGAAGGCGACGTTGTCGTAGACGTCCAGGTGCGGGAACAGCGCATATTTCTGGAATATGGTGTTCACCTCGCGCCTGTGCGGCGGCAGGTTCGTAATGCTTTTTCCGTTAAAAAGAACGTCGCCGCTGTCCGGCCGGACGAAGCCGCCGATGATGCGGAGCGTCGTCGTCTTGCCGCAGCCGGAAGGGCCGAGCAGCGT
>DHAI01000100.1:8742-9034 GCA_002397355.1 Ruminococcaceae bacterium UBA4958
CAGCCGGAAGGGCCGAGCAGCGTAACGAACTCCCCGTCTTCGATGCTGAGGTTGAAATCCTTCAGCACGGCCTCGCCGTCAAACGAAACGGCGATGTCTTTCAGTGAAATGATCGGTACTTTCTCCATTTCCGTGCATCCCCTTTGCGGTAAAAAAATCATGGTGCGCCAGCCTTCCGGCATGAACGCATTTCCGGCCGCGCATCTCTCAGGCTGCCCTCCGCAAAGGATTTTTCGCAGTTCGGGGAACTGCGGCAGCCGCGCCGCCCGGATGGAGAAACCGGCGCCCGCCA
>DHAI01000100.1:9280-13029 GCA_002397355.1 Ruminococcaceae bacterium UBA4958
CCCCCGTTATCTTCTCAATCTCTTCGATTTTCTCTCAGATGCTTGCGATCTTAACCGCTTCTTCTCCAAATTTTGCATATTTCGCCGAAAATTGCATCTTGTAAAAAACACGGCGCAGGGAACAGTAAACACGGGGGTGATAAAAATGTTTGTTCCCTACGGTGGCGGATCTTATCCTCCCTACGGCGGATATTACCCCGGATTTCCACCGGTCGCTGCGTTTTACGGCGTCTACCGGGACCCATCCGACAGTTTTCTCGGCCTTCCGGAAGAAACACAGCTCGATCTTTTGCGGCGCGGGGCGGATTCCGATGAAGAGATGTGGAAGAGGTTGGACGAACTGCGGGAAAAGGAATAGCTTCTTTACCATTTGTTCATGAAATTTTCTCATCCTTTTCAAAAATTTTCAACGCGGAGTTCACATTTCGGCCGTATCATTTTCTCAGTCAGTAAATCTCTTCTTCTGATTACAACGTTTTTCCTATACTTTCTCCTCTCTCTTTTATGAATCCTCCCTAAGGAAAAGGCCGCCCCGTTTCGGGGCGGCCTTTTCTGCGGAAATCTGGGGAGCTTTTATACCGGCCGGGCGAGGATGCACAGCGGCTTCGGGACGGAGAGCGTCTGCGGGAGGCGCTCCAGCCTCTCCCCGTCGGCGCGGAAAGCCGTGACGGTGTCGCTCCGCTCGTTCGCGCAGAGGAGCAGCCCGCCCGCGAGGATCATGTCGCGCGGGAAAACGCCGCCGCAGGGCGTCACCGAGCGCAGCGTGAGCTTTTCGCCGTCGAACCGGAAGCAGGAGACGGAATCGTACCCGCGGTTGGAAACGTACACATATTCGCCTTTCACCCGGATGGCGGCGGCCGTGCTGTCGCCGTGCGGCGTCTCAAAAACCGAAACGGTCTGCCGGGGCGTGAGGACGCCGTCCCCGTAGCCGAACACCGTCACGGTGGAGGCGATCTCGTTCGCGCAGAACACCGTGCGGCCGTCCTCGGCATACGCAAGGTGGCGCGGGCCGTGGCCCGCGGGCGTCCGCGCCACCGAAACGACGCGGAGCTTCTCGTCGTAGGTGTAGACGCGGTCGAGGCCCAGGTCGGTGGAAAGCAGGTATTTGCCGTCCGGCGACGGGGCGATAAAATGCGGATGCGGCGCTTCCTGGCGGTCCGGGCGCACCCCGCGGCCGGTCCTCACGTCCATGGCGCCGTCCGAGCAGAAGACGCTGCCGGAGGTATAGTTCGCCGCGTAGACCTTCCCGTGAAAGACGCTGAGGTGGCACGCTTCCACGCCCCGCGTGCTGACAATGCCGCCCGCCGGGGAAAGCTCCCCGTCCGGGCCGGCGGAAAAAGCCTGCAGCCCGCTGAGATCGCCGTCCGGGAACGGGCGCTTCAGCAGCGCGTACAGGGTATTCCCCGAGCGGCACAGGTACATCGGTTCCTCGCACGGCATTTTCCAGCGGTACGTCAGGCGTCCGCTCTCCTCCATATCGTAGCAGGAAATGCCGCCCTCCCGCACGCAGGACGCGATCAGAAGCCGATAAACGCTCATCGTTCTCTCCCCTTTCCACGATTTTCATCGCGGATGATCATGTTTTTTTCGTAAAGCTGTTGTGGCAGACGGGGCAGGTGATCACGATCTTGCCCTTTCCCACCGGAACGCGCAGCTTGCTGCCGCACCGCGGGCAGCGGAAATAACGGTAAACGCCGCGGTCGCGGGCCTTCATGGCGGCGTATTCCTGCGCCGTCTGGAAACGCCCGCGGACGCCGCGCATCCATGCCCAGACGGGTCCCCACCAGCCCATAAACCAGTTGTTTTCCTTCCAGCGGCGCTCGTTGTTCCGGGAAAGCATCCGGAAAAGGCACCACGCGAGCGCGGCCAGCGCCAGCCAGTAAAGCAGGCCGAAGCGAAAAATATTGGAGCAGAGAAGCAGCACGGCGTAAAGGACGAGCAGCGCTATGGAGAGCTGGTCGCCTCCGTGACGGCCCGACATGAATCTGCCGCACCAGAGGCCAAAGCGTGAAAACCAGTGATTCATCAGAACGGCTCCTTTCCGTCTTTGCAAACCGCGTGGGAAGCATCAGCCTAGCCCAGCAGCTCCGGCAGAGCGCCGGCAAGCTCCGCGAACGCGTTGACCGCGCGGGCCGCTTCCGGCACCGAGCCGTACCCGTACGCGGCGTGCAGGAACGGGACGCCCGCCGACCGCGCCGACTCGAAATCGAGGCGCGTGTCGCCCACGTACACGGCTTTTTTCAGGCCGTTGCGCCCGTACAGAAGCGCAATGTTCTCGCCCTTGCGTTTCCCCGTGTCCCCGAAGCACTCGAAATCCGCAAACAGCCCGCCGAAACCGCTGGAATCCAAAAACGTTTCGATATACCCGCTCTGGCAGTTGCTCACGATGAACAGCCGGTACCGCCGCGCAAGCGACGCCAGCGTTTCCGCCTCGCGGGGGAAAAGGGTACCGCCTCGCAGCCGCAGGCTGCGCTCCTCCTCCCGGCAGCAGGCCTCTCCGATCCGCGCGCGGAGCTCTTCGCCGGCGCCGGGCGCCAGGATGCGGAAAATATCCGTCATCGTCTTTCCCATCAGGCCGCGCATCTCTTCCGGCGCAACGTCCCGCCCGATTCCGGGAAATCCCTTCAGCGCCCGGCTCCATGCGGCCGCCACCTCCGCGGACGCGTCCCAGAGCGTTCCGTCCAGATCGAAAATAACGCCCTTCGCCCCGGCCGGCATCGCAGCACTCCCTTTCAACGGATCGTGACCTCCGTTCCGCGCGGGATATGGTCGTAGATCCATTTCGCGTCGTCGATCGAAAGCCGCACGCACCCGTGCGAGGCAGGCGTGCCGAGTTTCGCGGCTTCCGCCGCCTCTATTTTCTTATCCTTGTCGAACGGAACGCTGTGGAACAGGTAGTTGCCCTGGAACTGCGTCCAGTAATAGCCGCCCTCCCCCACCTTCTCGCTGTAAAACGACTCCCCGCGTTCCGCGATCTGGAACGTCCCGGTGGGCGTTTCGCTTCCCTGTTCGCCGGTTGAGCAGACGAACTGCTTCACAACGCGTTTCTCCGCATCGTAAACCGTCACGCGCTGCTCCGCGATCGAAACGGACACGGAAAGCGGCGCGGCGGCCTGTTCCAGCGCGACCTGCGGCTGCAAAACGGCCATGGACGGCTTCGCTTCGGGCGCGGCGGAGGAAGCGCCGCTTTGCTCCGGAAGGGAAGACGGCGGCGCGGCGGACGAGGAACCGCCGTAATCGAGGTAAAGCGCGCTGCACCAGCCCGCCCGCCCGTCGGCGGTCCTGACGCGGACCCATTCCTCACCGGAATCGGGCCGTTCCAGCAGCTGCACGGCGGTTCCGCGGGGCAGCGTGACGACGATCCGGCTGCCCGTTCCCTTCCCGTCCCTGAGGTTCAGCGCGTCCGTCGTCACGGCGGAAGCATAGGCGGCCGGCTCGGAAAGTGAGAACATTTTCGCCGCCGCCGCGGCGAAATGTGCCCGAAAGATCGGGCTGCACACGGTCGCCGTCGCCCCCGCGCAGAGCGCAAGCGCCACGGCGACAGCCGCTATTTTTTCGCCGCGCCGCTTGGCGGCCGGTTGTTTTTCTTTTCTGTTTTCCCACATGGAATCTTTCGGGTTCATCCTTTCTTTTTCGCAACGTCCCTTTTCTTTTTTAAGATCCGGTTCTCATTATAATGCAATCGCGGCGGGGTGCCAACCGTTTTGCGCAAGGATTCACGAAATGTTTGCAATTGCCCCGGGGCGGCG
>DHAI01000070.1:0-6040 GCA_002397355.1 Ruminococcaceae bacterium UBA4958
AGCAAAAGAGCCGGGCATCCCCTGGGGATGCCCGGCTCTTTTGCTCTGATTTCTGTTTCAACGGCGCTGGCCTCGGACGCTCCTGTCTTTTGCTGCCCGGCGTTTCCGCAGCTCTTGTTCATACCGCCGCGCCGCACGCTACGGCAGCAGCTTGCGCACTGTGAAATTGTCGTTCAGAAGCTCCCAGTTCCCGGGGAAAGGATAGCAGAGCGCCCAATAGCTGATGCCTCTGAGGCCGTATTCCTTCACAAGATCAAATTTCGCCTGGGCGCTGCGCGCATCCTCGAACCAGACCTCGTGTTCGCGCCCCTGTTCGTCGGTATACCGGAAAAACGGGGACTGCGTCGCTTCATCGTACTGAATCGCGGCGCCGTATCGGACCGCCCTGCGCCTTGCCTCGGCGATGCTGAAAGTTTGCGCCTCCTGCCCCTGGACGAACGGCAGGAGCCAGTCGCGGGCGTATATCTGGAAACCGAGAAAGATCTTATCCCTCGGTATGACGGAGACGGCGTAGTCGAGTACGCGCCTGATCTGATTGATGGGCGAAACTGCCTGCGGGGGGCCTCTCCGGTAGCCCCATTCGTATGTCATAAGCACCACGAAGTCCATGATCCTGCCGTGCGCCGCGTAGTCGTGAGCCGTATAGAGCAGCCCCTCCTGTTCCGTGCCGTATTTCGGCGCAAGGGCCGAGGAGATGGTATAATTCAGCGCGTGCATGCGGTCCGCCGCCCGCTGTAAGAAGCTGTTATATAGCTCCCGGTCATCCGGCAAGACGTTTTCAAAGTCTATATTCAGGGCGAGGTAGCCCTTTTCCTGCATGACGGTGACGATGTTGTCGAGAAGGGTGCTCCCGACGGCCGTATCGGAGAGGACGACGTGAGCGAGGTTGTTTCCGAGCGACGTCGAGGTGAAATTCGTGACGCTCATCATGGGCACGACGTTTTTCGCGTAGGCGGCGCTGATGATCGGGCTGTCGTCGAAAGGCTGAAGGCTGCCGTCCTCACGGATGAGATACGCAAAGGGCGCGACATAGGTCAGGCTGTCGCCCACGTCGGTGACGCACGGGGCGCCAGCCTCTCCTTCCGTATAGACGTAGGCGTTCACATCCTTTTCCGGTCTTTCGCGCCTGAGCGGTATGACGAGCACGGTCCCCGGGTAAATACGGTCGGGGTCAGATATCCCGTTCGCCCGCATCAGGTCGTCGAGCCCCACCCCGAAGCGTTGCGCGATCTCCCCCAGCGTATCGTTCGTTTCCACCGTATAGCGCTGCGCGGGAATGCGGAGCACCTGGCCGACGGTCAGCGCGTTCGGGTTGGCGATGCCGTTCTGCCGCACAATCGCCTGCACCGTCGTGCCGAACCTGTTTGCGATGCTCCAGAGCGTGTCGCCGGAGCGCACGGTGTAATCGAAATCCTCCGTCGGGATGACGAGAGCCTCCCCGACGACAAGCTGATCGGGGTTCGGTATCGCATTGGCCGCGACGATCGATCCGACCGTGACGGAATACTGCCGGGCCAGCTGGGTGATGCTCTGGCCGGCCCTGACTGTATGGATAAGCATAAATTCTCTCCCCCCTGTCACACTATCATACATATTCAGAAAAATCACGTTTGACAACCGGAATTCGCGGCGCCGATATCATTTCGCAAACTTTTAAAGGTCCTTTTCGGCCCGCCGGAAAGCGCGGAGGACACCCGCAAGGCTGAAAGCCGCGGCAAAATGACCGTTTATGCCTGAAACACGACCACCTGTTGAAAAACGGTGGATTTTAAAACGCGGATCTCCTATACTGGAATCGTATCGAGGTGGTGGCGGAATGCAAATCGAAATCAAGGTCGATAAAAACTGCAAGGAACTCAAGGTGATCGTCGTCGCCGAAAAAATAACGGGCGAGGTAAACGACGTCGTCAAAAAGCTTTCGGAAGACACGCCGCAGAGGATCGTCGGCTTCCGGGACAGTCGCGCCGCCATTCTGAACGAGGCCGATCTGTACCGCGTCTACTCCGCGAGCGGAAAAATCCACGCGGTTACGTCCGGCGGCGAGTACATCCTGCACCTGAGGCTCTACGAGCTGGAGCAGAAATTAGACAGGCGCAGCTTCGTCCGCATTTCCAACTCGGAGATCGTAAACCTGAACCAGGTCAAAAGCTTCGACCTGAGCTTTACCGGGACGATCTGCATCCGCCTTTCGGACGGCACGGTCAGCTATGTTTCCAGACGCTACGTTTCAAAGATCAAGCAGGTACTAGGGATATGAGGTGAATTATGATGAAGAAGCGTGCATTTCTGCGGGGACTTCTCGGCTTTCCCCTCGGCGTCGCGATCGGTTATGCCATCACCATTTTGATTTCCGCGGGCTGGGGAAACGGGAGCTATCTTCCGTGCGTCCCCTCCCTGATCGAAACGGCCGGCAGCGAAATCGCCGCGGTCGTGCTGCAGGCGGCGCTGAGCGGCCTGCTCGGCGCGTCTTTTGCGGCGGCGTCCGTGATCTGGGAAATTGAAAACTGGAGCATCGCGAAACAGACGGGCATTTATTTTTTGATCTCGTCCGTCACAATGCTCCCGATCGCCTATTTCGCGCAATGGATGCGGCATACCGTCGCGGGATTCCTCTCCTATTTTGGAATTTTCGCCGCCGTGTTCGTTATCATTTGGATCATCCAATACTGCTTTTGGAAACGCAGGATCAAAAAGCTGAACCAGAAAATCGGGGACCGGTAGCAGGGCGCCGGAATCCCGTCCGGAACCGGGGCAACGTTTTCGGGGAAAAAACACGCCCCCTCGCCCAAGGAAATGGACCGGAGGAACACGGGGTTTTTTACCCATGTTCCTCCGGCCCTTTCTCACGATTCGATTCTGCGGCAGACCGCGCCTTCCCGCGCGTCACGGGGTTCAAGGCCCGGTTTTCCGCCGGCCGGCGCGTTTTGGGGCGCCGGGGCGCCCGTATCGAAATTTTTCTTGACAGCCCGCGAATCCCGGAATATACTAGTGCTAACCTAATTATTAGATAAGCTAACTACCAACGCGGCGAACCGACTGTTCGAGAGGAGGCGAAGTCCGATGAAAAGCGAGGAAGAAATGGCGGGCAAAAACCTTTCGAGGGCCTTTCTTCAGTTCCCCTACCTTTACCGCTACGGAAAAAAAATGCACCATATGCACGGCGCAAGCGGCTGCGACCTCAGGCCGAGCGACGTCGTGATGCTCTTCGCCATCAAAAGCGAGCAGAACAAGCGGACCGGCGTCACGGCGACTCTCCTGAGCGCGAGCACGGGAATGAAGACGCCGTCGATCAACGCCGTGCTCTCGGCCCTGGAAAAGCGTGGGCTGATCCGCCGCGTCACCGATACCGGCGACCGACGCTTTGTCCTGATCACGCTGAGCGAAAGCGGAGAAAGAGCGGTGGACCATTTCCGGCGCGTCTATGAAAGCCACGTCCGGGAACTCGTCGTCTACCTTGGCGCCGAAAAGAGCAATCTGCTCGCGGAGCTGATGAACGAAGTTTACGAATACCTCCGGCAGAAATGCGGGCGCGCGCCGGAGAAAACGCAAAAACAAGCGGGAGTGCATCCCGATATCCGCTGAGGTGTTGTATGCTGAAAATCTACCGCAGACTGAAACCGTATTCCCTTCAGATTGCCGCCATCACGGCGCTTGTCTTTCTGCAGGTCCTCGCCGACCTGTACCTTCCGACGGTCATGTCGGACATCATCGACAACGGCATCATGAAGGAGGACGTGGGCTACATCTGGCACGAAGGGCTTTATATGCTGCTGATTTCCGGCTGCGGCGCGGCCTGCGCCGTGCTCGCCAGCTTCCTGAGCTCGAAGGTGGCCATGGGGCTCGGCCGCAATCTACGCAACGATATTTTCGAGCATATCGAGAGCTTCTCGCTTGCCGAATTCGACCGTTTCGGTTCTTCGACGCTCGTGACGCGCACGACGAACGACATCGTGCAGATCCAGACCGTGACGATCATGATTCTGAGCATGATCCTGCGCGCGCCGATCATGTACACCGGCGGCGTCATCCTCGCGTATTCGAAAGACCGGCGCCTGACGACTCTTCTGCTCATCGTGCTGCCGTTCGTGGCCGTGATCATCTATCTCGTCGCAAAATTCGTCATCCCGCTTTTCCGGCAGGTGCAGAAGAAGATCGACAAACTCAACCTCGTGCTGACGGAAAACCTGAAGGGGATCCGCGTGATCCGGGCGTTCAACCGGGAAGCGCACGAGAAAAAGCGCTTTGCGCGGGCAAACGGCGACCTGACGGGCACCTATATCCGGGTAAACCGGATCCTTGCGCTGCTGATGCCCGCCATGATGCTGCTGATGGAGGCGCTGATGGTGGGAATCCTCTGGTTCGGCGCACTGCGCATCGACGCGGGAGAAATGGATCTCGGCGCGCTCGTCGCTTTCCTTCAGTATGCGATGCAGATCATGTTCGCGCTCGTCATCATGACGATGATGTTCATCATGATCCCTCGCGCGCAGGCCGCCGCCGACCGCGTCAATGAAGTGCTCGGGACGGAGCCGTCCATCCGTGACGTGCCCGAAGAGCGCGCCGCCTGCTCCGGGCGCGGCTTCGTCGAGTTCGACCGCGTCTCGTTCCGCTATCAGGGAGCTGAGGAGCCGGCGCTGAAAGACGTTTCGTTCCGGGTGAAGCCGGGCGAGACGACCGCAATCATCGGCGGAACGGGCAGCGGCAAAACGACGCTGGTCAACCTGATCCCGCGCTTCTACGAGGTTGAAAGCGGCCGCGTGCTGGTAGACGGCGTCGACGTGCGGAAGCTCCCGCAGGAGGAGCTTCGCGCCAAGATCGGCTTCGTGCCGCAGAAGGCCGTCCTGTTTACCGGTTCCGTCGCCGACAACCTCCGCTACGGCAAAGACGACGCGAACGAAGAGGAGCTGCTCCACGCCGCGCAGGTGGCGCAGGCCGACGGCTTCATCTCCGGCATGGAAGCCGGATTCGGCACCATGCTGTCGGAGGGCGGCCTCAACCTCTCCGGCGGGCAGAAACAGCGGCTCGCGATCGCGCGGGCGATCCTCCGCAAACCGGAGATCTATGTCTTCGACGACAGCTTTTCCGCGCTCGACTTCAAAACGGACGCGAAGCTGCGCGCGGCCCTTCGGAAAGAGACGGGGAATGCGACCGTCATCATCGTGGCCCAGCGCGTCGGCAGCGTGATGAACGCCGACCGCATCATCGTTCTCGACGAAGGAAGCGTCGCGGGCATCGGCACGCACCGGGAACTGCTACGGACCTGCAAGGTCTACCGCGAGATCGTGTCGTCGCAGCTGTCACAGGAGGAAATGGCATGAGCAGAACTGCAGACAGGCCGAAAAGGCCCATGGGGCCGGGGGGAAAGAGCGGCGCCCCGGTTCAAAAAGTCAAGGATTTCCGTGGAACGACGCATCGGCTGCTCCTCTACCTGCGCCCGCAGGTGCCAAAACTGATCGTCGTGTTCTGTTTGGCTGCGGCAGCGACTTATTTCACCGTGAGGGCTCCCAAAATCGTAGGCGACGCGACGAATCAGCTGACGGACGGCTTTATCGCAAAGTCGACGGTGAATTCCGTCGAGGAAATCCAGAAAAAGGTCAAGCCCTCCGTCGACGATATGCTCGGCGAGCTCGACGCCGCGGAGGCCAAGGCTCTCCGGCAGGCGGACGAAGCCGTCGAAAAGGAGTTTGCGGAGCAGGTAAACGCGAAAAAGCAGCAGGCATACGCCTCGGCGGCAAAAGCCGCCGACAGCGCCGCGGATGAAAAATTCCGGGAAGCCGTCGACGCGAAAAAACAGCAGGCGTACGCCTCGGCGGCAAAAGCCGCCGACGAGGCCGTCGCAAAGAAATTCTCCGAGGCGGCGGCGGAGAAAAAGCAGCAGGCGTATCAGGAAGCCGCGAAGTCTGCCGACGCCGCCGCGGAAACGGAATTTCAAAAGGCCGCCGACGCAAAAAAGCAGCAGGCGTACGCCTCCGCCAAAGCGGCGGCAGACGCACCGTTCGCCGGGCTGCCGGAAAATCCGCAGACGGACGCGAAGAAACAA
>DHAI01000070.1:6458-14976 GCA_002397355.1 Ruminococcaceae bacterium UBA4958
AAACAGCAATCCGCCATGCAGGCCCAGCTTGCCGCCGCGAAACAGCAGGCGGAGGCGAAGGTCAAGGAATCCGTCGGGAAAGCCGCGCTCGAAAAATCCAAAATGACACAGGCGCAGTTCGACGCGTTGAAGGAGATCGCTTCCGTCCCGTACCTCAGCGCGCTGCCGACCAACGGGGAAAAGGCGGACGCGGTGAAAAAGCTCTTCGACCTGATGAAAAAGCTGCCGTCGGAGTATACTGAAAAAATGCCGTCCGTTTCCCAGTCCAACCTCGACAAGGGCGTCGGAGACGTGCGAAAATACGGCGGCTCCATCCCGTTCGGCGAGATTTGGAAAACGCTCGTCCGGCTGCTCGCGGTCTTCGGTCTGGGCGCCCTGTGCACGTTCGCCATGCAGTTCCTGATGTCCGACGTGGCGCAGAAAACCGTCAACACGCTGCGGCGCGAAGTGGACGAAAAGCTTGAAAGGCTTCCGCTCCGGTACTTCGACTCGCACGCGAGCGGCGACATCCTGAGCCGCATGACGAACGACATCGACACCATTTCCACGACTCTGCAGCAGAACCTGACGCAGGTCATTACCTCGCTGCTCCAGATCGTGGGCTATATCTGGATGATGGTCACCATCAACGTCGTGCTGACGCTCATCGTTCTGGCGACGCTGCCGCTTTACATGGTGACGACGCTGGTCATCGCGAAACGGTCGCAGAAATACTACGCCTCGCAGCAAAAGCACCTTGGGCAGCTCAGCAGCCATGCGGAGGAGATGTTCGCGGGGCACGTCGTCGTCAAGGCGTTCGGCCGCGAGAAAAAATCGGCCGGCACGTTCCGCGCGGTCAACGACGAACTTTACGGCGCCGGCTGGAAAGCGCAGTTTTTCTCCGGCATCCTGATGCCGCTGATGAACTTCATCGGGAACGTGGGGTATGTGCTCATCGCCGTAATCGGCGGGATTTTCGTCACGAAGGAGTACCTCAACCTCGGCGACATCGTGTCGTTCATCTCCTACGCGAAATCGTTCTCGCAGCCGATCGTCATGACGGCCAACATCGCGAACGTGATCCAGTCGGCGGTGGCCTGCGCGGAGCGCGTGTTCGAGATGCTGGACGAGAAGGAACAGATCCCGGACGCGGAGGACGCCGTCACCCTCAGGGAACCGAAAGGGAACATCCGCTTCGACCACGTCCGGTTCCGTTACCTGGAAGACGCGCCGCTGATCGAGGACATGAACCTGGACGTCCGGCAGGGCGACACCGTCGCCATCGTCGGGCCGACGGGCGCCGGCAAAACGACACTCGTCAACCTGCTCATGCGCTTTTACGAGATCGGCGGCGGCTCGCTCACCTTCGACGGCGTCGACATCCGCAAGATGAAACGCGGCGACCTGCGGACGATGTTCGGCATGGTGCTGCAGGACACCTGGCTGTTCAACGGCACGATCCGCGAAAACATCGCCTACGGAAAGGAAAACGCGTCGGAGGAACAAATCGTGCGGGCCGCAAAGGCGGCGCACGCCGACCGCTTCATCCGCAGCCTGCCGCAGGGCTACGACACCGTGCTGAACGAGGAGGCCTCCAACATCTCGCAGGGGCAGAAGCAGCTTCTCACCATCGCGCGCGCCATCCTCGCCAATCCGGTCGTGCTGATCCTCGACGAAGCGACGAGCAACGTTGACACCCGCACGGAGGTGCTCATCCAGAAGGCGATGAGCACCCTGATGAAGGGCAGGACGAACTTCGTCATCGCGCACCGGCTTTCCACCATCCGCGACGCCCAGATGATCCTCGTGATGAACCACGGATCCATCGTCGAAAAGGGGACGCACCGCTCGCTGCTGGAAAAGGGCGGTTTTTACGCCGAGCTTTACAACAGCCAGTTCGCGGGCAAAGAAATCTAGCGGCCTTCCTGATTCATTGCAAAAGGGAGCGACTTTCGAGCCGCTCCCTTTTTTGCGCTCAGGCCGCAGGGAAACCACGTGGAAAAACTCACCCCTCAGGAAAAAGGCGCGCCGGCTCTTTTCCGGCCGCTCAGCCGACCGCCAGACCGGCGGCGGCCAGATCGGCTTTCAGGGCTTCCCGCTCCGACGCCGAAAAACGTTTTGCCGGGAACGCGGCCTGCCCCACGTCGAATCCCATCAATTCCAAAGTGCATTTGGTGGAATTGATCACGCCGTTGACGCCGTACCGCAGAAGCACGTCGATCACCCCGTCGATCCGGTATTGATATTCGCGGGCCGTATCGTAATCCCCGTCGACGAAGCTCCGATAGAGGCGGGCGAACCACGCCGGCATGATATTGTAGGTGGAGCCGATCCCCGCGTCCGCCCCCATGACCAGCCCGCACAGCAGGGTTTCGTCCGGACCGTTGATCACGTTGATGTTTCCGCCGTTCAGCTCTTTGATCTTACGCATTTCAAAGTAATTCGTCCGGGTAAATTTCACGCCGACAACACCCGGAATTTTCATCAGACGGGCGATCAGCCGCGTGATATCCGGCGACCTCATGAGGCCGGTCGCATACACGATCATCGGCGTATCGGTGACGTCGGCAATGGCCTTGTAGTAATCCACGATCTCATCGTCCGTGTAATTGTAGAAGAAAGTCGGGGCCACCGACGAGATGGCGTCCACGCCCGCCCGGGCCGCGTGCCTCGCCAGCGCCAGCGTATCCTGGATATTCGACGCGCCGATATGGTCGATGACCGCGCCGCGGCCCTTGATGTGCTCCATGACCGTTTCCGCCATATCCATCCGTGTTTTTGCGCTCAGCACGGGTCCTTCCCCTGTGTTGCCGCAGATATAGAAGCCGCTGACGCCGTTCACAAGCTGCATGTCCATCAGCCGGCGGACGGTTTCACACTTGATCCTTCCGCCATCGTCAAACGGCGTGACCAAAGCCGGCATCACGCCCCGAAACCTGATATTGTCCATTCCGCACACTCCTTTATTTTCCCCGCGGACCACAAACAGATCCGCCCGGTCGCTTGAAACAAGGATAGCACAGAACACACACAATTTCCACGTTGAGACCGCGAATCGGTCAAAAGTGAGATTTTGTGGATGGAAAGTAAGAAATTGAAGATTTACATGCCCGTCGGAGATGCCTACAATGGAAAGCGACAACAAGATTTTGTGAACTATGCTCATTATCTTAATCTGGAGGATTCAAAAAATGGCTGAAATATCGTTGCGGCGCTCCCCATCCAAGACACGAGAGCGGAAAGAAAGGCGATTGTCCCGGTTTGCGCGGGATCTCAAGGTAAACCGGTATCTCTGGCTGATGATTCTTCCCGTCCTCGCCTTTTACGTAATTTTCTGCTACGTGCCGATGTACGGCGTCGTCATCGCATTCAAGGATTTTTCGCCGATGAAGGGAATCCTGGGCAGCAGCTGGGCCGGTTTGAAGTATTTCCAGGAGTTCTTTTTCCGTGTCTTCGCCTGTGCCAACTCGTCGGTAAATGTCGACAACATTATTTGCTTATTCATATCTCTATTACCATCTTTTGTCCCTGCGCTACTCTGTGCGGTGTTGCCTTAACTCTTGTCAATCTTTTTGCGGCAGTTAAAATAAATAATAAGAAAGATAGCAGTAGGTATATTAAAAGCAAATAGTAATACAAAATCTTTTAAAATAATTCCAATATTTGCTTCAAGATCAGATATTACTCTGCCACAACCAAAAACTAAAGCAAATATAAAACTTATGAGAGGTAAAATTAACCCCAACCACTTAACTTTATTTTTTGATAAAATATTTCTATTATTGAAAGTGCTACAAGAATGATAACTAAAATAATAATATACAATATACTCATTTTAACCGATCACTCTCTCTATCTTTAAACAGATAATAGATTCCCTTGGAACAATTATTGGAAAGAGGCAGATTGATTTCTTCGGTTTTTCCATTATGATCTGTTATTATCCGTAACCTCCAATACATGATACGCCTTGATAACTACCGTAAGTATTGCTTAATGAAAATCCTACAGTGTCAGGTCTTCCTAAAATTTCCCAGTTGGTGTGGATATAATATTCGCAATCAGCCTTCCAATAATCGGAGCTTTAATAATAGCCACGCGCAACAATATCCCACTTAATCCGCACTTGAATCATACCATATTGTTGGAGAACTCATCGTAACCGCATTTGTCGATTGTGGTGTGATTTCATCCTTTTGCTCTTCTTTTAGCCTATAAACTCCAAATGAATTTTCCAAAAGCCGCTTTTTTCATCGTAACGCCTCCGTTTCAAAGTCCACTGTCTCTGTTATAGGTGTTTCGCTCCGGCAAGTCAACGGAATCAGGGATTTCCGGCACTCGACCGTCAAGCCACCCGGCGTTTTCCCCCGCTTGCCTGCCGATCGCGCGCATGTCCCGGCCTGAGGGCAAGCCGGAAAGAAAAACAAGGCACAAAAAAGGAGCAGGCTGAATCCACTCGAGGAACTCAGCCGGCTCCGGAAACCAGCGACCGCGCCGAGACGTCCGTCCTCCCTTCGGCCACAGCGGAAGCGGCGCACGGCAAAGCGATCCGCAGCCCGATCCCGTTGACTTTCCGCCGGCCTTCGACTACAATGAAGCCGAAATGAAGCCGACCGGTCGAAACGGAAAAGCGGCGAGGAGGCGGAGTTCGTTGGCCAAATGGAATCCGTGGCACGGGTGCCACAAAATCAGCGCCGGCTGCCGGAACTGCTATGTGTACCGCATCGACGCCCGGCACCAGAAAGACAGCTCGATCGTGGGGAAAACAAGGGACTTCGACCTGCCGCTGCGGCGCGGCCGGGCCGGGGAATACAAGCTGCCCGGAGACGAGACGGTCTATACCTGCTTTTCTTCCGACTTTTTCCTGGAAGACGCGGACTGCTGGCGAGAGGAAGCGTGGCGCATGATCCGGGCAAGGCCGGATCTGCGCTTTTTTATCGTGACAAAGCGGATCCACCGCTTTCACGAGCGCCTGCCGGACGACTGGGGCGCGGGCTATGAAAACGTGTCGATCTGCTGCACCGTCGAGAACCAGGACCGCGCGGATTTCCGGCTACCCATCTTTGAGAGCGAGCCGATCCGGCATAAAAGCATCATCTGCGAGCCGCTCCTCGGGGACGTCGATTTGGCGCCGTATCTCCCCGGCGGGATAGAGGAAGTGACCGTCGGCGGCGAATCCGGGCCGAACGCCCGCCTGTGCCGCTTCGAGTGGGTGCTGCATGTCCGCGACCAGTGCCGGGAAGCCGGCGTGCCCTTTGCTTTCATGCAGACCGGCGCCAACTTTGAAAAGGATGGAAAAAGATATTTCATCCCCCGGAAGCTACAGCATTCCCAGGCGCGCAAAGCGGCGATCGACCTTCCGGGAGCTCGGTAGCACAGCGAAACACGCCGAGCCTATTCCTTCACCTGCAATAAGTCGAGCGGTTTTCGCCCGACCAGCGAAATTGCGCCGCAGACGACGACCACGCAGTACCCGTCCTCGTGCGCAAGGCGGCGAAGGATTTCCATTACGCGCCGGAAGCCAGCGCTCTGGCGATCGCCACGCGCTGCTGCTCCCCGCCGGAAAGATGCGAGGGAAAACGCTTGTGCTTCTCCTCCTCGATTTCCACGGAAGCCAGCAGTCCTTTCGCGCACTTTCGCCTGCGCGGCCGGCACGCCGTTCATCTCCATGGGGTAGCAGACGTTCTCCAGAACCGTGAGCAGCGGGAACAAAAGCAGCGCCCGGACCGGCCGGCGCACCAGAGATTTCAGAGAAACATTCGGTTTCACTTTTTCCGCCCCCTGGGAACGGAAAAATCCGTTGTGTTTCTATATACGAAGTGACGCCCAAGGGTCCCAAGGCGTCACCGCAATATCATCATTATGAAATTGTATGGATACACTTTTGTCTAATTTTTATTCGTTATATGCAGTATATGCCCATTTTTCTAATATGTTAAGTAAATCATTGGTAAAAATCCGCGAAGCCAGCCGGCGAAAGCCGAAACGCCGTCGTGCGGAAACGGCAGCCGGCAGCGATGACTCTCCCTCATTTATAGATGGAATCTGCGCTGGATCTCGGCCAAAAGGGCTTTCCCCTGAAAGAACAGCAGAGCGGCCAGGAAAATGACGGTGGAAGCGAAGCAGACCGCGGACGGGACGACGACGCGGACTTTGCCCGCCACCAAGAAAGCGAAGGATAAAAGCCCGAACACACAATCGATGATCAGATACAGGATATAATCCTGGATATTGAGCTTCTTCGCTTTCGCGATCACAGCCATCGCAATCATGGCGGCGGTGCAGAGAATGGGAAACACATAGTCCAGCGACCAGCCGCGGAACCCGGTGAGCAGGTCCCAGACGACGGCCAGAACGGAAAGGAGGCAGACCTGCCACAAAATGGTTTTGGGGATGTTCCTCCGCTTTTTCAGCACCAGCAAAAGGGACAGCCAGACGCTCCCGATTCCCCCGACCACAAACTGGAACCACCAGCCCCCGGACGGCAGGACCAGGTTTACCGCCGCGCTGACCGCCGCAGCGGCAACCGAGCCGAGCGCGAACCACAGCAGCAGCGTCCCGCCCGTTTTCCTGCGCGGCGGGAACGTCGGGAATACGTTTCCGGCTTCCTCCGGGGTGCCCGTCAGCTCGCCCTTGCACAGCGGGCAGCGGGCATATTTCCCCGGCAGGCGGATTCCGCAGTTCTTACAGTACAGCATTGGGTCCTTCCTCCAAATGCTCCAGATTGGAGTTGATCTCGATCCCGATTCCCCTGCCCGCCAGCCGGCGGAAAAAGCGCCGCGGGACGTCGGTGCTTTCCAACCGCGCGGAATAGCTGACGGCCAGCGTGTCCCCGAACGAGCAAAGGCAGATCTGCGGGCGCCGGGTGCCGACCGTGACGCTGAAAAGCCGGATATGGGCTTCCATCGCCGGGGGCATCGCGATCCTGCCGAGATTGGAGACCGCGGCCGTGTCCCCGCGCTCCGCGCTCCGCCCCGCCAGCTTCAGGCAGGGAATCTTAACCGCCAGGGGGATTGCTTTGACCAGGTAGTTGTTTTCCAGCGCGGAATAACGGTTGATGATTTCCAGCATGGTTTCCGGGTTCAGCTGTTCCTGAAAAGAGCGCCGGACGCTCTCCAGCACTTCGGGGAAATCGTCCCCGGGCGTCTGAAAGCGGTGGCCGACGTGGATGATTCCGAAAAAGTTGCGCGCCGTCTGCGTTTTGAAATAATTCCTCAGGTCGACCGGAACGGTGATCACCACGGGGCGCACACAGTCCCTGACGGCCATTCCGTCGTGGACGGAGCAGATGAGCAGCGCCGTCAGAAGCTGCGTCAGAGTGGCATGGTACTCATGGGCGACGGCCAGGATGGATTTCACCGAAAGGACGCCCTCGATCACGCCGAGACGGTTTTCCGGCAAACGCGGCCCTCCCAAATTGTAAGCCCGCTCCGCTTTTTGGCTGCGGACATCTTTCTTCTTGTCGTAATACTTCGCGAACGCGTCCTGCCGGAACTGCTCCTGCGAAGAGCCGCCGCCGTCAAGGAAAACGCCGCCCGCCGCGGAGTCCGGATGCTTTTCCGCCAGATAGAACGCGACGAGGTTCCGCAGGAACTGCACGGCTCCCATGCCGTCCGTCAAAGCGTGAAAGACCTCCAGGCTGATCCGCTTTTTATAGTAGTACACCCGGAACAGCAGGCCGGGCTTGTCCGCATTGTAGATCGGAGCGCAAAGGGGCTGGTCTTCCTCTTTTACGACCGGGCGCAGGGCGTTTTCCTCAAAATAATACCAGAACAGGCCTTTCTTCAAAGTCGACCGGTAGAATGAAAATTTTTTGACCGTCTGATCCAGAGCGTGCTGAAGGATCCGCGCGTCCACCGTTTCATACAGCTCGCAGGCGAAGCGGAAAACCTTAGGATCCCGGCTTGAACTGGTCGGAGGGAAAATCTTCGCGGCATTGTCCAGGCTGGTCCATTTTCTGATCACTTGCATGGCAAGACGCCCCTTCCGCCAAAAATTGATTGATTACCCGATACGCCCGCCTCACATGGATGAAACGGGGCGGCAGCATCAAAAAGGCGTGCAGCGCGTCTTTCATCCGGTAGACTTCCACGTCGTTTCCCGCGTCCCGGAGCCTTTTGCCGTAGTATTCCCCCTCGTCCCTCAGCGGGCAGAACTCGGCCGTGATGATCAGCGTGCGGGGCTGATTCGAAAGGTTGCCGGCCAGCAGGGGGGCGAAGTACGGATTGCCGAAATCCTTTTCCGAACCGCTGTAAAGCTTCATAAGGCTCTGGACGCGTTTGGAGGTCAGCAGATACTCCGTGCCGTTTTCCCTTATCGAGGGAAACGGGGAGCTGTCGCCGTGGTCGTTAAAGGTGGCGGGGTACAGCAGGATCTGCCGCCGCGGGCGGAATTCCCCCCGATCCCGCGCCATCAGCGAAACGACGGCGGCCAGATTCCCCCCCGCGCTGTCGCCGATCAGCGTAATCTTCTCCGGATCGACGGGAAAAATGCGTCCGGAGAAAAATTCTTTCGCGGCGGCATAACAGTCCTCCGGCGC
>DHAI01000070.1:15184-16417 GCA_002397355.1 Ruminococcaceae bacterium UBA4958
GCAAGGTCGGCGCACACGCCGGTATAGTTTTCGATCCCGCCGGTCACCCATCCGCCTCCGTGGAAAAATAAAAGCAGGGGGAACGGGCCGCCGCCGTGCGGCTGAAAAATCCGCACGGGAACGTGGTGATCCCCGCACATGATCTTTTTGTCCCAAATCTGGTAATCCGCGGGCTTTCCCCGCAGCCTTGCCATAAGAAGCTGAACCCGGCGCTCGGCCCTGTAGCTTTTCTGCACGTCGGGATCCAAGGCCGTTATCGCCTTCAAAGCCGCGCGCATCGCCCTGTTGATCGCCAATCCGGCACCTCCTGTGCATCGGAATAAAACGCAGCGTTTCAAGATATACTATAGTTTGATTTTATCATATGTCAGGCGGGCCGTGAAGAAGTGCGGAAGAAGAAATATGCGGGGCTGCGAAGCGAATTTACCTTGGGAAGCCACGCGGAGCGCGGAAAGCGCACTTCCGGCCGCAAATTTTATCCGAAAAATTGTGAAAACATCTTGACATCGTAAAAACCTTATGCTATAGTATGTGCGTATTCTAATGTACGAATTGTCTCACATTTTTTGTAAGTCATTCACATTATGAAGACTTACAAAAAATGTGAGTTTTTATACGACGGATACAAATAAAATTTATGGAGGCACTTATTTATGAATCATGGTACAGTAAAGTGGTTTAACGAAGCAAAAGGATACGGTTTTATTTCTAATGACGACGGCAGCGGAGATGTGTTCGTTCACTTCTCGGCGATCCAGTCCGAAGGATATAAAACCCTTGCGGAAGGCCAGAAGGTCACTTATGACACCGAAGCCGATCCGAAGAATCCCAGCAAACTGCGCGCTGTCAACGTGCAGATCGCTTAAACCCAGATGGTCCCGGCCGCCCGTAGGGGCGGCCTTTTTCTATATCCGGCGGGCCTCCTCTTCCGCACGCCATAAAATCGGCTGCAATAAAAAAGCGGGACGATAACATGAAGCCGGGAAGGTACTTCGCCGGACTGATCCTAACGTTGAAAGACATGTTATAACAGGAGAATTGAAAAGGGGTGGACAAATTTGATCGACGTCAAGAGGATGGGCGAATTTTGCGAGTTTTCAAAACAGTACGTCCCGATCGTGATCAGATATTTTCGGAATGGATCGTCCTCAAAATCCTGTGAGAACTCCGCCTGCGGCAATCCGGAATGCAGCCTGAGCGGCAACTTCAAGGGGAACATCGAAACCGGGAAAG
>DHAI01000038.1:0-5847 GCA_002397355.1 Ruminococcaceae bacterium UBA4958
CTCTTCTGAACACCCCGGCATAGCCGGGGGTTTTCACGGGCACAATAAAAATATATTTGCGGCGCGCCTATCTACCGAATCCCAAGCTCGTCCATTTTTTCTCGTAGATTGAGAAAATCCTCAAAGGCTTCCGGCTTGTTGTGCGGGTTGCGGAGAAGCGCCGCCGGGTGGAGCGTCGCCATCATCAGGACGCCGCCCTTTTCAAAAAACCGTCCGTGTTCCTTTGTGATGCGAAAGTCCGGCCGGATCAGCTTCATCGCGGCGATCCTTCCGAGACAGACGACGATTTCCGGCCGGATCAGCAGAAACTGATTGCGCAGCCATCCGATGCACATTTCCTGTTCTTCCGGCAGGGGATCGCGGTTTTTCGGCGGCCTGCACTTTACGATGTTTCCGATGTAGATATTGACGCTTCTGTCGAGGTCGACGGCAGCCAGCATTTTATCGAGAAGCTGTCCGCTCCTTCCGACAAACGGCCGGCCCTGAAGGTCTTCCTGTTCGCCCGGCCCTTCTCCGACGAGCATGACCTTGGCTTCCGGATTCCCTTCCCCGACCACCACGTTGGTGCGCCCTTCGCAAAGGCCGCATTTTGTGCAGCTTTTGCAGGCGGTCTCCAGTTCTTCCCACGTCTGGTACATAAAGATCACCACCGTCTCTCTTTCCGCGCGGCAGGCATGCTTCAACCCGTCCCGCGTTTCCTGTATTCCGGGAATCCTGTTTTGGTATTCCGTCAGGACTTTCCGGGGCAAATCGCTTTCAGCGCCTTAATGCGGACACCCTTTTCCAGAAACATGATTTCATGCTCCGTCAGGATGTTGCCCGGCCAGTTGTCGCCGTGGAGATCGTAAGTCTTCTCGGTGACTGCAAATCCGCACTGCGCCAGGTAGCCGAGCGTATCGGCGAAGAGCTCGTCGTCATCCGTCTTGAAGAACAGCTCGCCGCCCGGTTCCAGGATGGTTTTGTAGTCTTCCAAGCGGGTGGGATAGGTCAGGCGCCGTTTGCGGTGGCGTACCTTCGGCCACGGATTGCAGAAATTGATGTCGATGCGGCGCACCGTGTCCCGCGGTCCCATGGCGTCCGCGATGCGCTCGATATTCAGCGCCGTCAGGATGATGTTGTCCGGTTTGCGGCCCGCCGTTTCAAAAGCCTTTTCAATGTTCCGCTTCGCGGGGCCGAGCACGGCGTCCTTCACGTCGACGCCGATGTAATTGACCTGGGGATTTGCGGGCGCCGCGCCGGCAAGGAAAAACCCTTTTCCACAGCCGAGCTCAAGCTCCACAGGCTGCCGGCGGGGAAAAAGGGAATGCCATTTCCCAATGTATTCTTCCGGTCTGCCGATAAAAAACGGACAGGCTTCCAGTTCCGGCCTGGCCCACGGTTTGAAGCGCATCCTCATGATTGCCCCGGGGCCTCCGCGTTCTTACAGACGTCGATCCAGCCGAGGCTTCCCGAAAGTCTGGCAAGCTCGTCGCAGGTCAAAACAACACAGGAATTGTCGCTTCCGCCGGCAGGGTATATTTTATCGAAGCGCCGGAGCGATATGTCGCAATAAACTTTCGCGGCAGGCGGGTTGCCGAACGGACAGACGCCGCCGACGCGGTATCCTGTCAGCGGCTCCACTTCCGCCGCTTTCAGCATTTTTGCTTTCAATCCGAAAGCCGATTTGAACTTTGCATTGTCGATTTTTTTGTCCCCGGCCGTCACGATCAGGATGCAGCCGTTCCCTTCGTCGTGAAAGGAAATCGATTTTGCAATGCGGGCCGTCTCCACGCCGAGCGCCTTTGCAGCGAGATCCACCGTGGCGCTGGAAACGGGAAACTCGAGCAGCCTGTCTCCCATCCCGAAACGGTCGAGATATGCCTTCACTTTTTCTACAGACATTTTTACCTCCAAGATGCTGAATAAAACCCAATTCAGTATATCACCTTCCATCTCTTTCCGCAAGAATTCCCAGCGCTTGCGGGCGCTTTTCCGGAAACCAGCCTTCCTTTTCCGCCAGCAGCGCCGAGATCAGCCAGCAGAGGATGCTTTCCGCGCCCTCGTTTCGGTTCGGACCGTCCGGCGTGATGCCGTCCAGGCATCCCCCGGTTTCCGGGTCGATCATGACGAACTCCCCGAGGTTGCGCCCCAGATACCACAGAAAACTTTCCCGCGCGCGCGCCGCGTACGCGGGATTTCCGGTTTCATCGCGCGCTTTCAGGCACGCGAGCAGCATGCTGCAGGCCTCTACGGGCTGCTCGTCGTAAATCGAGGGCTTTCCCCCGCGGTGCAGCCAGCCCCTGCATCCGACCGGATAAAACACGCCGCCGCGGAATTCCTCCCGCAGCAGGAAATCAAGGCTTTCCAGGCCGATCTTCCGTTCCCGTTCCGCGCCGCCCGAAAGCATCGCGAACGGGAGAATCCCGCCGCAGTAGGTGACGTCGTCTTCGAACCAGTGCCAGCTTTCGCTGCGATTCTGAAAATATGTACCGACCAGGGAATCGCGCAGAGACTTTCGGAACGGCTGCGTCTCCGTCCGCTGAAAGAGACTCAGGCCGGACAGGGCATATGCTTTCGGTTTCGGAAACGTCAGCGCGGAGCAGCCGGGCAGCACGCGGAGCAGCAGTTCCTCCGCGCACGCGCGCACGGCGGAGGGAAGCGCGGCCCTCGACGCCGTAAAGCAGAGCGCGAGCACGCACCTCCCGTAACAGTCCTCCGAGCCGCGTTTTTCCGTGAAGCTACGGTCGTAGTTCATGAAATTGCGAAACCAGCGCCCATGCTCCGCGTAAAGCAAAAAGCTTAAAAATCGAAACAGCAGCGCTCGATAGCGCTCCTCCGGCGAACGCTCGTACAGCATCGCGGCGAGAATCAGCGCGCGGGCGTTGTCGTCGGTCGTGTAGCCCTCCGAAGGGTCCGGGACGCCGAAAACGGAATGCTGAAAAATACCCGTGCAGTCCGTCATGCGGAACAGGTATCGCGTATCAATGTCATTCATGGATGGCGCCTTCCTTTTTTTCCACGGTTTCCCGGAAAAGCGCGCGGTATTTCTCCGCCACGCGGCTCCACATCATGCCTTTTCCGAACGCGAGAGTTTTCCGTTCCATTTCCGCCTGCCGCTCCGGGTGGTCGGCGATTTCAAGAATACGCTTCGAGATCGATCTGGAGCTGTGGAATTTTGCAAGGAGGCCGCGTCCGTCGGCGAGCATTTCCACGGCGTAGGGGTAGGGGGTGGAGACGATGACTTTTCCGCAGCCGACGGCGTACGCGAGCGTTCCGCTTACGGCCTGGCTTTTTCCGAGATAGGGCGTCAGGTAGACGTCCGACATCGAAAGGTATTGGATGATTTCCTCTTTCGTGAGGTACCGGTTTACGAAACGCACGTTTTGTCCGGCGCCGAGGTCCTCTACGGTTTTTTGCAGCTTTTCACGGTACTGCTCCCCGCTTTTGCTTTTAATAACCGGATGCGTCGCGCCAAGGATCAGGTAGACCAGCTCCGGGTGCTTTTTCGCCGCGAGCGCGGCGGCGCCGATGCCGTACTCCAGTCCTTTTCCGGGGCTGAGAAGGCCGAATGTGCTCACCACGAAACGCCCTTCCAGCCCGGCCTCCCGCTTGAGCGCGTCTCTGTCTCCGAGCGGGATTTCCGGCACGCCGTGAGGGATTACGGCAATTTTTTCCGGCTTTGCGCCGTAGAGTTCCACCAGCAGTTTTGCCGAAGAGGACGACATGGTCGCAAGCCTGCTGCAATCCTGCGCGAGGCGGACGACGATCTCTTTCTGCTTTTTGTTCGGCTTCGGCAGAACGGTATGAAGAGTGACGGCAAACGGAATTTTGAGGCCGTCCGTAAGCTTCAGCAGATATTCGCCGGATTTCCCCCCGTAAATGCCGTATTCGTGCTCGATCATCAGCATATCGGCGCCGGAAGAATTGATGCGCTCCGCCGTTCCGAGGTAAGACGAGCGGTCGTTTTGGTCGAGCGAAAAGCGGACTTCGGGCGGGTAGGAAAGACCGCCGTTGTCTACGGCGACGACGCCGGTCTGTACGCCGCCGATTTTGCGCAGCGCGCCCACAAGATCCTGTGTGAAGGTTGCGATCCCGCAGGCCCGCGGGGGATAGGTGCTGAGAAACAGAAGATTCAGTTCATTTTTGTTATTCAAAAGAGACAGACCTTTCATTCATACGAATCAGGAAAACGGAAGCTTGCATTCCGGTGAATAGATCGTATTTTCACACTGGCTTCCGCTTTCCAGCCGACAGTCGGAGGTGACGACGGAATGGTCTACGCCCGCATCGCTGCCGAGCGAGACGCCGTTCCAGATAACGCTGTTGTGCACTTCGCAGCCGCGCCCAGCCTGAAAATTATCCCCGATGACCGCGTTCGGCCCGATCACCGCGTTTGCCCCGATGCGGACGTTTTTGCCGAACCATACCGGCCCGGTCACTTTTGCCGTGGGGTCCAGGTCCACGCCGGACATGCCGAAGATTTCCGCGCTTGTGAAGTCGTTTTCCGGCACGATGCAGGAGCCGGTGAAAATGTCCTTGTGCGCCTGCATATATTTTTGCGGCGTTCCGATGTCGATCCAGTATTCGCCGCCGCGGTAAACCGCCATGCGAAACCCGTTTTTCAGCAGCAGCGGAAAGGTGTCCCGCTCTACGGAAACCTGTTTTCCCTCCGGAATCATATCGAGGACCTTAGGCTCGAAAACATAAATGCCCGCGTTGATGAAATGGGATTTTTCTTCACCGGGTTTCGGCTTTTCCGTGAAAGAAAGGATCATATCCTCCGGGGTGTACTCGATCACGCCGTAGCTGGACGGATCTTTCACCTCTGCGGCCGCGATGGTGACGTCGGCGTGTTTTTCACGGTGAAGTTTTACCAGCGCCTTCAGGTCGATGTTGCTGAGGATATCCGAATTAAAAACCAGGAACGTCCCGTTGAAGTATTTCTGACAGTTCTTGATCGCGCCGCCGGTTCCAAGCGGTTTTTCCTCGCAGACGCAGTGAATTTTCAGCCCTTCGGCCTTTGCTGTGCCGAAATGCTGCTCGATGCAGTCTGAGCGGTAACAAGTGCTCAGGACGATTTCGTTCACGCCGCAGCGCTTCAATTCCCGAATGGTTCGCTCCAGAAGCGGCACTCCCATCACGGGAACCATGGGTTTCGGCAGGTGGTCTGTCAGCGGCTTGAGCCGTGTGCCCATTCCGCCGGCAAGGAATAGTGCTTTCAAATTCAATTCCCCCTTCTATCGAAAAGGGCGGCAGGAATGCGCCGCCCTGAAATTATCATTAAAAACTGGAGTCTTCCGGCCCGGGGCAGCTTTTGATATAATCCAGAAGATCCCTTAGGCTGGCCGTCGCCAGGCAGATGGAGGTGTCGGCGGCGCCGTAGTACATCCGCACCTGATCCGTTTTCTCATCCTTGATCCAGCCGCAGGGAAAAACTACGTCGCGGACATCGCCCTCGCGTTCATAAGCTTCCCTGGGGCCGAAAATCCATTCGTCGCCGCGGCGCAGGACCTTCGAGGGATCCTCCAGGTCGAGCAGCGCAAGTCCAAGGCGATAAATCGCGCCGGAAGCCGTCTGCCGCACACCGTGGTATAAAAGCAGCCAGCCGTCCGGAGTCTCCATTGGCGGCGTGCAGAGGCCGACCTTATTTGCATCCCACCAGGCGCCTTTCCGAGCGCCGATCAGGATATTGTGGTCGCCCCAGTATTTTAAATCCGCCGAACGGGAAAGCCAAATATGCGCTCCCGGGCCGATCCCTTCGGCACGCGCCGGCTGTGTTCCGATCGGACGGTGAATCAGAGTCCATTTCCCCTGAAACCTGCGCGGGAAGAGCGCCGCATCCTTGTCGTCCGGCGGCATGACCGGGCC
>DHAI01000038.1:6057-23694 GCA_002397355.1 Ruminococcaceae bacterium UBA4958
CCGGGAATAGGCGGTGTAGACGACGGCCCAGGCGTCGAGCTCGTCGATCCGTGTGATGCGGGGGTCTTCCAGGCCCCAGGCTTCTTCCGGACGGTCCGGCCCGGGCTCGAGAGTCGGCCACCGGTCTATTTTCCAGTTGGTTTCGCCGTTTTCGCTGAACGCTTTCGTAAGATGAGAAAGGCCGCGCCTGTCTTCGACGCGGGCGAGCAGGAGAGTCCCGCCGCGGAAGGCCGTGGCGGCAGGATTGAACACCGTATTTACCGCGTAAGGCCAGTCTCCAGCCGTTAAGATCGGATTGCGGCCGTCGCGGACAAATAATTCCCGGAACGCGTTTCCGGTGCTTTTCAATCTTGTTTCAAAAACAGCCATCCGGTTGGCAATCTCCTTTCGGCGGCTTTCTATGCTTTTATTTTGACTAGCTATAGACTTTTATTAGTATGAAACTCTTACGCGAAAACATTCCATTGAAATCAATAAAAGAAGGAAATGGAATAAAATAACGAAAAACACCTGCAGAAAGCCTGCAGGTGTTTTTCGTTTGTGAAAAAATGGTGAAGTCCTTTCTGAGAGGACAGACTTGTAATCATGGAGAATAAAAAGAGAATTAAAAATTGATTGTACCCGATGTTCCTTCCTTTCTATATTGTGCAATATGAGTAAGGAAAAATCAATATGTTTTTGATAAATATAGCAATATGACCAACTGTTCAGTTGCTTTGACAAAATATCGCTTCAAATATATCATTTATGCGCAAAACTATTCCATTTGTTTCAACCTGTACCAAGAAATATGAAAAAGCAAGTATAAATATTGCACAAAAAAGTAAATATATCGATGGCTTAATTATATTTTATAAACGAATTTTCCAAACAAGTCAAAGCAATTTCCGCCGTCATCTGTCGAACAATTTTGTTCGCATGACCTCGAAACCATGTTACATATATATTTCATCGATATGGAAAGTTTTACGTCAAAGGTGGTTGGGCAGACTGGGTGAATATGGAAAACGCTGCTCGAACGCCGTGCGTCCGTTGCGGGAAAGCCTATCTTTCCTGGATGGTGCCATTGCGGTATGACTGCAACAGGGCCGTGAGCTCTTCCACCTGCCGCTTGATTGCACGACCGATGTCAGTATCCCCGACTGTCACGCGCTGCGGAATTGATTTGACGATCATCACCTTCGGCGTATCCTCGCCCACCAGGCTGCCCGGCTTCAGAGGCTTATGCTCCGCCAAGGCGAGATAACGGGAATTATCGATGAACGTATACCCCCCGATCCCCGTCTGCTTCTGGTACGCCTTCGAGATGCCGCCGTCGATCATAAACAGCAGGCCGCCGCCCTTTACGGGGCTTTCTCCCTCTTTCAGACGGACGGGGACGTGGCCGTTTAAAATATGGGAAAAGGTAGGGTCCAGGCCGAATTCGCGCAGGATCATTTCGCAGGTTTCCCGGTTGGAGATGTGGCGGTAGTAGGGATTCATAACTTCCGCATGCGTTTCGGGGTCCGCGATGAAATAGCGCTCGAACACGGTGAGCTTGCTTTTTCCGAACAGCGGGGACTTCCTCCCGCACCAGAGATACCACATCAGGTCGGAGGCACTTTCGCGCTCCGCCGTGCACTCCGGCGCAAAGTATGCGTTGCGCACTACTTTTTCCAGGTAGTCGAGATATTCCCGGCCGGAAAGGACCTTGCCGCCGATATCCACTTTCTCAAAAAAGCCGTCCTCCGTGAGCGGGATACAGCCGTGGTACAGAAGATTGGAATTCGATCGGAGATACATGCTCCCGTGCGAATAAAGGAACCGGATATGCTTATTCAGGCGTTCGCTGTGCCGGAAAGAGTAGGAGATCGTTTTCAGCAGATCCTCTTCTTCTTTGGTCATTGCGAGCGGGTCTTCCGGGTCGATTGTGGGGAAGAAGGTGTCCAGCATCGGGTAGCGCTTGCCGTCAAGCCGCACCGTGCCGCTCCCGAAGTCTATTTTGTCGAGGAAGACACGGTCGTCCATGCGGTATTCCGGGTGTTTTTTGATCAACCTTGCTTCGGCCTTGAACTGGATCACGGCGATGGCCTTATGCATCTTCGCCGTAAGCGGGATGTCGACGGGGTCATACTGGTTCTTGTCCAGCAGATGCGGCTGGAAGCGGGCGCAGGGATCGCCGCGGTAGACTTTTTCTGCAAAAACCGAGAGCGGGCGGAGGTTGATGCCGTAGCCGTCCTCCAGCAGGTCAAAATTGTTGTAGCTGATGCCGAGGCGGATGACGTTGGCGATGCAGGCGGGGTTGCCGCAGGCCGCTCCCATCCACGAAATGTCGTGATTTCCCCACTGGATGTCGACGCCGCTGCAGCCGGCGAGGGTGTCCATGATTCTGTCGGCGTGCGGGCCGCGGTCAAAAATATCGCCGATGATATGCAGGCGGTCGATCAGCAGGTCGCGGATCAGGACGCAAAGCTCCAGGATGAACTCCGCGCCCATTCCCGTTTCCACGATGGTGCGGATGATCTCGCTTTCGTAGTGGACCTTGTTCGCGCCGCCGTTCGAGTGGAGCAGTTCGTCGATGATGTAGGAAAAGTTTTCCGGAAGCCTTTTCCGGACTTTGGAACGCGTGTATTTCGAGGCCGCCTCGCGGCAGATTTCAACCAGTCGGTAGATGGTGATGCGGCACCAGTCGTCGAAAGCCTTTTCCTGCCGCCGCGCCTTTGGGATCTCCGATTCCGGGTAATAGATCAGCTTGGCGAGCAGCGTGCGTTCCTCCTCGGTGATGGATTCGCCGAAAAGCTCGTCTATCTTTTTTCGCACGACGCCGGAAGCGCTGCGAAGCTGAAACAGAAAAGCGTCGTGCTCCCCGTGCAGGTCGCTGAAGAAATATTCCGTTCCTTTCGGCAGCGTCATAATGGCGCGAAGGTTGATAATTTCGGATGCCGCCGCCTGTGCGTTCGGATAATTTTTCGCAAGCAGGCTGAGGTAGTGATTGTCGATCAAGGTGAAACCTCCCCGCGCATTCCGTTTTCTCACATTGCTGAGTGCCGCAAATGCGCCGATTTCGCTGTTCAATCCCGGAAAATTATGATATACTCACATTATAAAGGAAAAGGAGAGGTTTTTAAATGGGCGCAAGGGAAGATTTTGAGGAAATATACCATAGCAAGATCGCGAGGGCCGGCTCTGCCGAGCTGCTTGCCTGGCTGCAGAAGACGGATTTTTTTATCGCGCCCGCCAGCACAAAATTTCACTGCGCCTGCCTGGGCGGCCTTGCGCAGCACAGCGTGAGCGTCTACCGCGTGATGAGGGAAAAGCACTTTGAGGAAGGGGACAGCGAGGAGAGCTTCGCTATCTGTGCGCTGCTTCACGATGTGTGCAAGGCGCAGTTCTATAAAAAGGGAATGCGCAATGTGAAAAATGATGAAACGGGACAGTGGGAAAGGAGACCTTACTATACGATTGAAGACAGTTTTCCCTATGGGCACGGGGAGAAATCCGTCTTTTTAATCGAGCGTTTCATGCGGCTGAAAACATCCGAGGCGATGGCGATCCGGTGGCATATGGGCGGATTCGACGATGCGGTGAAGGGCGGCTGCTTTTCCATCAGCCAGGCCTTTGAGAAATATCCGCTTGCCGTGAAACTGCACCTGTCCGACCTGGAGAGCACGTATCTTCGGGAAAAAGGAACTTCCAGCGTCCTGCACAAATGAAAGATAATTTCCCGTCCTCAACCGGTTCAGCCCGGTTCCCGGCATGCCGTAGCCTGTACGAAACGTATGGGCTCCGGCGTGCCGCTTTTTTGTCCGGCGATTATAAAATCTTTTGAAAGGGGCTTGACAAAACGAAAAATTGCGGTATAACTGTATTAGTTAATTAATACATGAGTACAATAATACAATTGTACGGAAGGAAGCGAATGATATGGGCAATCTTATCATTGAAACGAAAAGCATCGGCAAGAATTACGGAAAGTTTGCCGCTGTTTCCGACCTGAGCATGCAGGTGAAGAAAGGCGATATCTATGCCCTTGTCGGTCAGAACGGGGCGGGGAAAACGACGCTCCTGAAGATGGTCTGCGGGCTGACGCCCCTTTCCACCGGAGAGCTTGGCCTTTTTGGCAGAAGCTCCTCGGGAAGCCTTGAAAAATCCCGTTCCAGTATCGGCTCCATGATCGAGACGCCTGGATTTTTTCCTTATCTGTCGGCGAGGGATAATCTCGAATATTACCGCATCCAGCGCGGGTGCAGCGACAGGAGCGTGGTCGACGGCGCCCTGAGGGTTGTCGGCCTCGATAAAGCCGGCGGCAAAAAATTCAAGAACTTCTCACTCGGAATGAAACAGCGTCTCGGCCTCGCGCTGGCCGTGATGGGGAACCCGGAGCTCCTTGTTCTCGACGAACCGATCAATGGTCTTGACCCGATGGGAATCAAGGAATTCCGCGATATCATACTCAAAATGAACCGGGAACGCCGGACGACGGTGTTGATTTCCAGCCATATCCTCGGCGAGCTCTCTCAGATCGCCACGATCTACGGTTTTATCAAGAAGGGCAGGCTGATCGAACACATTACGGCCGAAGAGCTGAAGGAAAAATGCCGCAGCTATCTGCGCATCGACGTTGACAGTCCGGAAAGGGCGGCTGACGTGCTGCGCAATCGTCTTTCCTGCACAAACTTCCAGGCCAGGGGAAACGCCCTTTTCATCGACGAGCGCCTGGACGAACCGGAGGTATTTATCAAAGCCCTTGTGGAAAACGGCGTGTCGGTTTCCCAGGCTTATCGTTCCGGCATCAACCTGGAGCAGTACTTTATCAATCTGATCGGGGGAGAAAAAAATGCTTAAACTGATCCATGCGGACTTTTACAAAACTTTTCACCGCGCCGCCTATTACCTGATCCTGTTTATTTTTTGCGGTTTTGCCATCACGATTGCCGTGCAGATGCGCGGACGGGATGCCGGCAGTTGGAGCGGTTCGTTCCTGGCGGCTTCGCAGCTGCTTATTTACCCGGTGGCGTTTCTTCCCATCATCACCCAGATCACACTCGGCGAGGAGTACCGCGAGCACACCGTCAAAAACACGCTTGCTTTTGGTACCAACCGCTGCCTGCTGTTCTGCTCCAAATGGGTTTCCACCGTTTTGCTCGGCCTGCTTCTGACAGCAGCCGTGTTCGCCGCGTTCTTTGGAAGCGCCGCGCTTGCCCTACCCCGCGACGTGCAGTTCTCGCAGAAACTCGTGACAGACTTTTTCGCCCGCCTGGGCGCCGCCTGCGTGGTCTACGTCGCTGCCGCCACGATGTCGCTTTTCTTCCTTGTCGTTTTCAACCGCAACACGCTCGCCATCTTCCTCTATTATGGCGCGTACTATTTTACCGGGCTGCTGCTCATGCTGTTCCATCTGAACGGCGGAAACAAGTACCTGCTGCAAACGCAGCTGAAAGGTATCGCAGGTGATCCGGTCCCGAACCTTCAGAAAGCGATGGTGATTTCGGCTGTGACGATGGCGGCATTTTTCGTTGCCGGTGTTTTTGCTTCCCGGAGGAAAGATTTGATTTGACGATACCTGGTATCATAAATAAAGATAAAGAAAGCAGAGTTTCGGAGGTGACAGTATGCCGTGGGATCTGAAATCCGACCGGCCGATTTACGCGCAGCTGATGGAGCAGATCAAGCTTCTGATTGTTTCCGGGGTCTATCCAGTGGGGACGAAGCTTCCCTCCGTCCGTGACATGGCCGCCGAAGCGGCCGTCAACCCGAATACCATGCAGCGCGCGCTCGCCCAACTCGAAAACGAGGGCCTTTTGTATTCCCAGAGAACCAGCGGGAGATTTGTAACGGAGGATGCGGATAAAGTCATGCAGATTAAGAATGATTTTGCGGTCGGCGTGATCCACGAATTCCTGGAAAAGATGCAGAAACTCGGTTATAATGGTCGGCAGACGATCGCTTTGATCAAAAGAATCATCGAGGAGGAGAGCGAAAATGGCCAACGCGATTGAGTGCTTTAACCTAACCAAGCGATTTCCCGGCTGCGTCGCGCTCAACGAGGTGAGCCTCGCAATTCCGAAGGGACAGATCATCGGTTTGCTCGGACCGAACGGCAGCGGGAAAACGACGCTGATCAAAATCGTCAATGGGCTTCTCACTCCTACGGCGGGGGAAATCCTGGTGGAAGGGAAGCATCCCGGTGTGGAAACGAAAAAAGCCGTCTCCTATTTGCCGGAGCGCTCATACCTGAACGACTGGATGTCGGTCAACGAGATGATCAATTTCTTCGGCGATTTTTATTCTGATTTCAACAAGGCGAAAGCCTACGACATGCTTCAGCGGCTGAACATCAACCCGAAGGACCGGCTCAAGACCATGTCGAAGGGCACGAAGGAAAAGGTTCAGCTCATCCTGGTGATGAGCAGGGAGGCCGAGCTTTACGTTCTCGACGAGCCGATCGGCGGCGTGGATCCCGCGGCGCGGGATTACATTCTCGACACCATCATCTCCAACTACAGTGAAAATGCCGCGATGCTGATCTCCACCCACCTGATCACCGACGTCGAAAAAATTCTGGACGGCGTGGTTTTTATCGACAGAGGCAGCATCGTCCTTTCCGCAACGGTGGACGAGATCCGCGAAAAAGAAAACAAAAGCGTCGACGCCCTGTTCCGGGAGGTGTTCAAATGTTAGGCAGACTGATGAAATACGAGATCAAGGCGACGGGCAGGATCTTTTTGCCGCTTTACGGACTGATCCTCGCGTTTGCCGGCCTCAACAGATTGTTTATGTATTTCAATCTGCAGAAAAAAAGCGATTTTCTGCCGAACTTCGTGTCCGGCATCTCCATGTTGGTTTACATTTTGCTGGTCGCCGCTGCGTTTGTGATAACGCTGGTCGTCACCGTCCAGCGCTTCCGGAAAAACCTGCTGGGCGACGAAGGCTACCTGTCCTTCACGCTGCCGGTCGCAGTCCACAGCCATATCGACAGCAAGATGATCGTTTCGCTGATGTGGTCGGTGCTGAGTACGGTCGTCGCTCTGCTTTCGGTCGCCATCCTTGCAATCGGCAGCGGACTTTACCGCGAGATCGCCTCGGGCTGGGATTCGGTCAGGGACTTCTTTTCGCAATACGGCGCCTCGGGATGGGGCTGTGTCGTCAGCATTGTCGTGCTGCTTCTCGCCGCCCAGCTGTCCGGTATCCTTTCGCTGTACGTTTCCGTCGTGGTGGGGAACCTGAGCGGGAGGCACAAGCGGCTCGCAGGATTCGGCACCTTCCTCGGCATCGGCGTCATCGCGCAGGTCGTTTTCTTTTCCTTTGCGAATACCAGCGGCGTATTCCAGTCCTATCATGATGTTCCGCTCGATTCGGTTGCGCAGATGAGGGCTCTTTCGACCGACTGCCTGATTCTGGCCGTCTTCTGCGCGGCGTTTGGCGTGGCTTTCTACTTCTTGACGGATTGGATGCTCTCCCGAAAGCTGAATCTCGAGTAGCCCGGAATAGAATCTGCGGCCCCCGGAGACGGGGGCCTTTGCTTTTTGCCGAAAGACGGGGACCGCCGACGCGGGAAAATTCCATACCCCGAGAAGTGGCATCCGGCGGGAAAATGTGATATGATAAAGCTCGAGGTGATACCAGATGACCGAACTGGCGATCCATACGGATCAGCTTTCCAAAGCCTACGACAAAGGTGTCGACGCGCTGAAAAACCTTTCCATTGACGTTTCGCAGGGTGAGGTGTTCGGCTTCCTCGGGCCGAACGGAGCGGGAAAGACAACCACGGTAAAGCTGCTTACCGGACTGTTGAAGCCGACGAAAGGGCAGTGCGCGGTGATGGGGCTTTCCCCGTCTCTGCGGCAGACGGACGTCCACCGCATCTGCGGCGTCATGACGGACAGCGCGCGCATGTACGGCCAGATGACCGGCATGGAAAATCTGGCCTTTTTTGCCCAGACGGCGGATATGGACGAAAAAGAGGCGAAAACGCGCGCGGAAGAGCTGTTGAAAGCCATGGATCTGTGGAATGCGCGCGACAAGAAGCTGCGCGCTTATTCCACGGGTATGACGCAGAGGCTCTCGCTTGCGCGGGCGCTCGTCAACCGGCCGAAGGTGCTTTTCCTCGACGAGCCGACGAGCGGGCTTGATCCGGAAAACGCCCAAGCGGTCAATCGGCTGATTTCTTCCATGGCCAGCGGACAAGGCGTTACGGTCTTTCTATGCACACACCAGCTCCGCTACGCGCAGGATATCTGCGAAAGGTATGGAATCATTGAAAAGGGAGAACTGCTTGCCTGCGGCACGCTGGAATCAATGAGCAAAAGCGCGCAGATTTACCCGAAGGCCGCGATCCGCGTGAAGGACGGCGACGAGCTGGAAGGCTTTGCACGCACCGACGGCGGTTGGTGGCAGACGGATTTGACGCAGGAAGAAGACATGCCTCCCCTGCTGAAGAAGCTGGTGGGGGATGGGCATGAAATTTATGAGGCCCGCATTGTCCGGCCGACGCTGGAGGACATTTATTTCCGCTATGTCCAGATTCATGGGGAGGAGGCGCTGTCATGAAACTCGTCAACACACAGGAGAAGGCTGTGATCCGAAAAGATTTTCACGAAATCTGGGATTCCAAAATGGCCCGCAGCACGCTGCTTATCGTCCCGCTGATCCTTGTGGTCGCAGTGCCGATCGTTTTCCTTGCCGTTACGTGCAATGTGCCGGAAAGCCAAGTCAATGGCATGGAGAACATCATGAAAATACTGCCGCCGGAAGCGAAGAGCTTCAGCATCCAGCAGGCGTCGTTCTACATTATGACCAACATGATGTTCCCGATGTTCTTTCTCATGATTCCCCTGATGGTCTCAAGCGTTGCGGCCGCAAGCAGCTTTGTGGGAGAAAAAGAGCGCGGAACGCTGGAGGCGCTTTTGCTGACGCCGATGAGCCTGAAGCAGATCTTCAAGGCGAAGGTGCTCGGCTGCATTTTCCTTTCCGGGATCATCACGGCCATATCCTTCGTGGCATTCGCCATCGTTGTCACCGTGGGGGATATTCTGTTGCAAATGCCGTTTTTTCTGAACTGGAGCTGGCTTGTCCTGATTTTGTTTTTTGCTCCGGTCATCACGGTTTTCGGCGTGGTGTTTATGGTATGCGCTTCCGCAAAAAGCAAGAGCTATGTGGAATCCGTGCAGACCTCGGGTTATATTATCCTTCCGCTGCTGTTTTTGTTTCTGGGGGAGTTCGCCGGTTTGTTCCTGCTGAATGCGATCCACTTTCTGATCCTTTCCGCCGCGGTGGCTGTACTGGACGTGTTGATCTGGATCCTGGCGGCACGCTCGTTCCAGACGGAAAAGCTGCTGAGCTGATCCCTGCGGATATTCCGCTCGGCAAAATAGAGGATGGAGGAATTCACTTGGAATACCACTATCGCACGAAGGGCACTTGCTCTCAGGAGATCATCATTGACCTGGAGGGCGATACGATCCGCTCTGTCAATTTTATCGGAGGCTGCAACGGAAACCTGCAGGGGATCGGCTCGCTCGTCAGGGGAATGAATGCGGACGAGGTGATCCGTCGCTGCCGGGGAATCCGCTGCGGTGCGAAATCCACATCTTGCCCGGACCAGCTGGCCAAAGCGCTTCTTCAGGCAAAAAAACAGACCGGCTTGAAATAAGCCGGCCCAAAATTGTAGGAAGCGAGGCTGCGGCTACAGCCGCAGCCCCCTTTTTTGCATTTTAGCAGCCACAGCCACAGTTGTTGTTTCCGCAGCCACAGCTGTTGTTCCCGCAGCCACATCCGTCGTTGTTGCCGCCACAGCAGCAAAGCAGAATGATGATGAGGAGAATAACCCAGGTACAACTATTGCCGCCGCCGAATCCACCAAAGCTATTGCACATAATCGATTTCCTCCTTTCGGTTACAGTACATAGTATTGCGGCAAAACAATTCGTGTGACAGCTTTCTGAATAGAAATGAGTTACTTTTTTCCGTTTCACAGCGCATGGCGGAATGTGATATAATATGTTTAATGCTTGAATTTTGGACTCAAGACGCATTAGAATCACACTTGCATTTTGTGATGTCCAGAAGAGCGTTTCCGCACGAGCGCAAATAGAAAGGAGAAACGAAAATGCTTTGCCAGCGCTGTGGAAAAAATCCTGCCACGACATACGTTAAGATCATTTCAGGAGGGCGTCTGGTGGAATACGCCCTTTGCTCGGAGTGTGCGCTTCAACTTGGATGCGGAAATTTTTTCACGGGTCTCGGCTACCGTTTGAACGATCTCGTCGGCGAATTTTTCGCTTCTGACGAAAGCGGGGATGAGTCTCGCTGCCAATGCTGCGGTTCTTCTTTCAGCGATATTGTCCGGAGCGGGCGCGTCGGCTGCGCAGAATGCTACCGGACGTTTTACGACCGTTTGCTTCCGGTCATCCGTCAGATCCACGGCAGCGATACGCACCGTGGGAAACGGCCCGGAGGCTCCTTGCCGCAGGTACAGCCGGACGAGGAGCTCGCCTTGCGCGGTACTGCGGGAAAGGAAGGAAAACAATGAGATGTTGGTATGAAATTGCCGGGCCGGAACGCGGCACGGTGATTTCCTCCCGCGTGTGTTTTTCCCGCAACCTGCGTGGAGTGCCATTTCCGCCGAAGCTGAATTTCAGGGGCAAGAAGGCCGTGCTGGATCAGGTGCAGAAAACCGTTTTCAGCGAAAAAAGTTCCATCCCCAGATACTTCAGTTTTACGGAACTTTCAGGGATGAAGTCAGGACAGTTGCTCGCGCTCGCCGAACGGGGCGTCATCCCGCCGGATTTTGTCGAACAGCCCGACGGGCGCGCGCTCCTCGCCACCGAGGACGAATCCTGCAGCGTGATGATCAACGGCGAAGACCATTTCCTGATCCAGGTTCGCCAGGCGGGGCTTGCGCTGAAAGAGGCTTACCGGAGAGCGGACAAGCTTGACACGATCCTTGACGAATCTTTTTCCTTTGCGTTTGACGACCAGCTTGGTTTTTTGACGCGAAACCCGGCCCTTCTGGGCACAGGAATGACTGTCTCTTTCAATCTGCACCTGCCGGCGCTGACGGAAACGGGCGCGGTCGCCAGAATCGCCTCCAATCTGCGGCCGCTCGGGATCTCCCTGCGCAGCACGCTGGGCTTCGGGGCCCGGCCGCGGGGAGCCGTCTGTCGGCTTTCCAACCAGATGACGCTCGGCATCTCGGAGCAGGAAGCCATAACGAACCTCTGCGGCATCGCTGGGCAGATCATCGCGCAGGAGCGCGCGGAACGAAACAAACTGGCCCGCAGCATCTCCATTCAGGATACCGTTGGGCGCTCGCTGGGAATCTTCCGCAGCGCGCGGCTTTTAAGCTACGATGAATTCCTCAATTTTGCGTCCATCGTCCGTTTCGGCATCGCTACGGGGCTTGTCCATGAGATCGGCGTTGAAACGATTGACCTGCTTGCGATGCGCGCGCAGCCCGCGAACCTTGCGCTCGCCTTCGGCGGGGGGGCGCAGTCGCCGGAGGAAGAATGCGCCGCGCGGGCGGAACTTGTCCGCAAGACGCTTGCCTCCCCGGCCAAAGATCCATAAAAAACAGAGGCGGGCTGAAATGCCCGCCTGTTTTCCGGCTCCGAACGGGACGGTCTTTCGTCCGTTATGGCGGAGCGGGGGAAAAAACCGAGATGATTTCCTTTTCACTTCCGGCGGGAGAGTACACAAAACGGTCCATGTGCTTTCCCGTGAAAAAATATTTGGGTGGCGCTGGGCGGTAATTATAATCGAAGGTGTCGATGATTACAAGCTTGATCTTCATCCGTGAAGGGAGGATGCTTTTTACGTACACGCTTGCCTGCTGGCCGGGTAACACGCCCTCTTTGAGCTCTGCCAGACCGGCTAGGTTCGGCGTCAGTTCCACAAATACCCCGTAGGACTCCACGGAGCGGATAATCCCCGCTACGGTTTCGCCGGCCGTGAACTGCGAAGCGTTTTCCTCCCAGGTTCCGAGCAGCTCTTTGTGGCTCAATGTAATGCGTCCGTTTTCCACGGACTTCACGACCGCACGGATGTCCATACCAGCGGAAAAGCGTTCCCTCGGGTGGTCGATCCGGGAAACGGAAATGGAGTCGATGGGCAGCAGGGCGACGACGCCGCAGCCGATGTCCGCAAAGGCCCCGAAATTTTCCAGATGCGTAATCCTTGCGTTGATCACGTCGCCGGGAATCAGGGTGGAGATAAATTCCGAGATGCATTTTTCCTGTGCCGCCCGGCGTGAAAGAATCGCGGTTGTGGAGCCGTCCGGTCTTTTTTCAAAGCCGGTCACCAGAAAACACACCGGGTGGTTCACCCGGGAAATGATCGCTATGTCGCGCACGGTACCCTCCCGGATGCCGACGGCCCCTTCTTCACGCGGAATCATGCCCTGCATACATCCGAGATCCACCAGGAGATTATGGGAAGCATCGCAGACAACGGCACGGCCTTCCAGGATCCTGCCGTCGCGGCAGGCGTCGTTCAGCGCCGTATAGTTTTGTGTCGCCGAACGGTTTTCCGGCGTACCGATTCTCCATCCCTCCGGATCATACTCAAACATTCAATTCCCTCCTTTTATCTTCGTTTATCTATATGCGGGGAAAAAACCGCTCATTCTTTTGGCGGATAAATTGCGTCGGAATTGTTTTTTCGCTTGATTCCAAAGCTCTCCTATTATAAAATGAATCAGAAAACGCCTTGAAAGGTTGCGAATCGCTCTATGAGGATCAGAAAACGCCTGATAATGGCATTCTGCGCGGGTTCCCTGCTTGCGGCGTCTTTGGCCGCCTGCTCCGGACAAAGCGCGAAACTCGGCTACCAACTGGAAAAACCCGCCAGGGGGGACGATGTGGCCGTATTGACCACCAGTATGGGAACGGTCAAAATGCGCCTGTTTTCCAAAGCCGCCCCGAAGGCCGTCGAGAATTTTGAGGGGCTTGTGAGGAAAGGCTATTACGACGGCCTGACTTTCCACCGCGTGATCAAGGATTTCATGATCCAAACCGGCGACCCGACCGGAACCGGTACGGGCGGCGAGAGCATCTGGAAAAAGCCGTTTGAAGATGAGTTCAACGCGGACCTGCTGAACCTTCGCGGAGCCGTTTCCATGGCGAATTCCGGGAAAAACACGAATGGCAGCCAGTTTTTCATCAATCAGGCCGGTCCGTCCGCTTTTTCAGGGTGGGACAAGTTCGACCAGGCGTATGCCTACTATAAACAGTCAAAAATGACGGTGGGCGACTTTGCGGAGCAGTATGGCACGACATGGCTGAATATGGACAGGGTGACGGACGAATACCGCGCGCTCTATGAGAAAAACGGCGGAAACCCTTATCTGGACGGCTACTACAATCTTTCCGGGAACGGCCATACCGTTTTTGCCCAGGTTTACGAGGGGATGGACGCCGTGGATAAGATTGCCGCCGTCCCGGTGGATTCCGAGGGAAAGCCCGAAAAAGACGTCAAAATCGTCAAGGCGGAAATCGGAACATACGAACCTTAATCTTTTCTTCCGCCTCGATACCGTGCAGCGCAGCGGACGCTGCACGTTTTATATGCCGCGGCATTCCAATATCGGCTGAACTTTTCCGCTTTTATGTATTTATGATGGGAGATAAAATGATGGGACTTGACCTCGGCAATATGAAAACCAGCGACTTTGCCTATGACCTTCCAAAAGAACTGATTGCGCAGACGCCGGTCGAACCGCGGGATTCTTCACGTCTCCTGACGCTGAATAAAGAAACCGGGGAAATCGCGCACAAACATTTTTACGACATCGTGGACTGCCTGAATCCAAACGACTGCCTTGTGCTGAACGATTCCCGCGTGCTGCCCGCAAGGCTTTACGGGACGAAGGAAGGCACGGGGGCGAAGGTGGAATTCCTGCTGCTGAATCACCGGAAAGGAGATGTGTGGGAAGCGCTTGCCGGCCCCGGACGCAGGGCAAAACCGGGTTCGCGCTTTATTTTTGGAAACGGCGAGCTGAGGGCCGAAGTCATCGATGTGGTGGACGACGGGAACAGGCTTTTGCGGTTTTCCTGCGACGGGAACTTTTACGAGACTCTCGATAAGATCGGACAGATGCCCCTGCCGCACTACATCAAGGCGGAACTGAAGGACAACGAGCGCTACCAGACGGTATATTCCCGTGAAGTCGGCTCCGCGGCTGCGCCGACGGCCGGCCTTCACTTTACGCCGGAGCTGCTGGAAAAGGTGCGGGCGAAAGGGGTGAAACTCGCTTTCGTTACGCTCCACGTCGGCCTGGGAACTTTTCGCCCCGTCACCGCGGAAAAAATAACGGATCACAAAATGCACTCCGAGCATTACTACATGCCGAAGAAGGCCGCCGACATCATCAACGATACGAAAAAGAACGGCGGCCGCGTCATCTGCGTCGGCACCACAAGCTGCCGCACGCTGGAAAGCGTTGCCGCAAAGGAGGGCTGCGTGAGGGAAAGTTCCGGCTGGACCGATATTTTTATTTATCCCGGTTATTCGTTTCAGGCGATGGACGGGTTGATCACAAACTTCCATCTGCCGGAGAGCACGCTGATCATGCTCGTGTCGGCGCTGGCGGGCTACGAGCACATCATGCACGCTTACCGGGTAGCCGTGCAGGAGCGGTACCGCTTTTTCAGTTTCGGCGACGCGATGTTTATTTACTGAGACGGAAACGGAGCTGCGGAAGATGTATCGATTGCTGAAAACGGAAGGTGCGGCGCGGCGCGGGGAACTTGCGACGCCGGACGGCGCGGTCCAGACGCCGGCTTTCATGAATGTCGCCACCTGCGGCGCCATCAAGGGCGCTGTGTCCGCGCTGGACCTGAAGGGGCTGAAATGTCAGGTGCAGCTTTGCAACACCTATCACCTGCACCTGCGCCCCGGCGACGAGGTCGTGAGGAAACTCGGGGGACTGCACCGCTTCACGCGCTGGGACGGGCCGATCCTTACGGACAGCGGCGGCTTCCAGGTCTTTTCGCTCGCCAAACTGAGGAGCATCCGCGAGGAAGGGGTGACGTTCTCCTCCCACATCGACGGGCACCGGATTTTCATGGGCCCGGAGGAGAGCATGCGGATCCAGTCCAATCTCGGCTCCACCATCGCAATGGCGTTTGACGAATGCGTGAAGAACCCCGCGGGCTACGATTATGCGCGCGCCTCGTGCGAGAGAACGGTACGGTGGCTTTCCCGCTCCAAGGCGGAAATGGACCGGCTCAATTCGCTGCCGGACACCATAAACCCGAAGCAGATGCTGTTCGGGATCAACCAGGGGAGCACTTACGACGATCTGCGCGTCTGGTGCATGCGGCAGATCCGGGAGCTTAACCTCGACGGATACGCTATCGGCGGCCTCGCGGTGGGGGAAACCGCCGAGACGATGTACCATGTCATCGAAGCCGTCGAACCGGAAATGCCGAAGGATAAGCCGCGCTATCTGATGGGCGTGGGGACGCCGGAGAACATCCTTGAAGCCGTTTCCCGCGGGGTAGACATGTTCGACTGCGTTATGCCCACGCGAAACGCCCGCCATGGTCACGCCTTTACCTGGGAGGGATGCCGGAACCTCTTCAATGCAAAGTACGAGCTGGACGAGCTTCCTCTCGACCCGGAATGCGGCTGCCCCACCTGCCGAAACTTCAGCAGAGCGTATATCCATCATCTGTTTAAAAGCGGCGAGATGCTGGCCATGCGCCTGTGCGTCATGCACAACATCTGGTTCTACAATTCGCTTTTTGAAAAAATCAGGGAAGCGCTCGACGCCGGAAGTTTCCAGAAGTTCCGCGATGCATGCATAGAAAAAGTCGGCAGAAGAATCTGAGGGGAAAACCTTGCAAGCAGCCTGAATAATTGTTATAATCATAATCATGTTTATAGAAGTGTATCAAATACGGAGGTGCATAAAATCATGAACCACTTTTTGGCAGCGACAAGCACATCCACCGGCAGCGGCTATGAAATATGGTCTGTTCTCGGCTATATGGTCATCCTCTTCCTGATCTTCTATCTCGTGCTGATTCTTCCACAGAACAGAAAGCGCAAAAAGGAAGAAAAGATGCGCAACAACATTCAGATTGGCGACGACATCACTACAATCGGCGGAATCGTCGGCAAGGTAGTCGGCATCAAGGAAGACGCCAACATGCTGGTCATTGAAACCGGTTCCGAGCGCTCAAAGATCAAGATCAAGAAATGGGCCGTCAGCAGCGTCGATACAATTCACGACGACGCTCAGTAATAGCGGCGGGATTGAGGAATAACAGCCGCCCCTGCGGAATAATAATGAGTCAGGATTGGAAAAGAAGAGGGGGCGGCTTTCCGTGAAAGATTTAGGAGCAATAGAGCAGAAGGGATTTCTTCCCTTATTACGGGCGGTTCTGCTCGGAACCATCGCCGGAGCGGCCATTTGCGCCGTCCTGCTTGCCGTATGCGCATTGGCGTTTGTTTCCACCTCAAATATTCCGCATGACTTTTTGCCGGCGTTCATTCTGATCGTGTCTATGCTCAGCGCGTTCTTTTCCGGGTTCATCACCGCCAAGTTATCGAAGCGGTACGGTCTTGTGTGCGGGGTTCTATCCGGACTGCTTCTGTTCCTCCTTTTCCTCGTTTCAGGGGTATCGATTTCAAAAAACGGCGTCGTCTCCGAATCCACAACACGCCTTGCCGTCATGCTGATATCCGGCGGGATCGGCGGCCTGCTTGCCGTAAACGGCGGCTTCCGGCGCAAAAATAATCTTTGACCTGCATCTGCCGGCGTGGTATAATAAAGCACGCAGCAATTCTGCATGAATCCGAAAGCGAAACGGAGGGTTGAAAATTGAAGCAGATTAAAACGCTGAATCGGGCAAACCTGAAGGAAAGCGCGGCCAGAGGTGGCTGCGGCGAATGCCAGGCTTCCTGCCAGTCGGCCTGCAAGACTTCCTGCACAGTTACAAACCAGAAGTGCGAGAACAAAAACAGATAAAGCAGCATTTTTACCGGCTGATCACAAGGGACAGGTTTCTGTCCCTTCAATTTTATTTACGGATGAAATATGGGGAATAGAAGACAGATGATACATCGTTATGTTTCAAATGGCTATCGCATCGTGCTTGACACGAACAGCGGAGCCGTGCACATTTTTGGCGAGGCGCCGTTCGCCATGCTCGATTATCTGGATGGTTCCGTACCGGACAAGCCGCCGGAAGGGATGCTCCGCGATCTGAGCGATCGTTTCGGCGAGGAAACGCTGCGGGAGGGTTACGGTGAGATTTTGGAGCTGTACCGGAAAGGGCAGCTCTTTTCCGCCGACGTGTACGGGCCTTACGCCGCGCTGCTGAAAAACGCCCCGATCAAATCCATGTGCTTAAATATCGCGCACGACTGCAATCTGCGTTGCCGGTATTGTTTCGCCGCACAGGGGGACTTCGGCGGCGAGCGCATGCTGATGCCGTTTTCCGTCGCCAAAAGCGCGGTGGATTTTCTGGTTGCGCATTCCGGCGCAAGGCATAATCTGGAACTGGATTTTTTCGGCGGCGAACCGCTGATGAATTTCGACGTCGTAAAGAAGACCGTCGCTTATGCGCACAGCCTTGAAAAGCAGCACAACAAGAATTTCCGTTTTACCATCACGACGAACGGACTTCTTTTGAACGATGACAGGATCGATTT
>DHAI01000038.1:23857-24734 GCA_002397355.1 Ruminococcaceae bacterium UBA4958
GTGGACGGAAGCGGCTGCTACGACAGCATCGTTCCGAAATTCCAGAAACTCGTTGCGCGCCGCTCCAGGGAAAAAGATTATTATGTGCGCGGAACGTTCACGAAGTATAATCTTGATTTCACGAACGATGTGAAGCACTATCTGGAGCTTGGTTTTCCGGAAATATCGGTCGAGCCGGTCGTTTCGGACCCGCGGCTGGATTATTCAATCCGGGAAGAAGATCTTCCCCGGGTGTCCGAGGAATATGACCGCCTTTCGCAGTTGGTGATCGAACGGGCAAAAGAGGGCAGGGGATTCGACTTTTTCCACTTCATGGTAGACTTGAACCAGGGGCCGTGCGTAATCAAGCGCTTGCGCGGCTGCAGCTGCGGAAATGAATACGTCGCTGTGACGCCTACGGGCGATGTTTACCCCTGCCATCAGTTCGTCGGAAAGCCGGAGTGGAGAATGGGAAGCGTGCTGGACGATACGCTGGACACGGAAATGAAAAACCGCTTTGCCCTCACCAACGTTTATTCCAAGCCGGAGTGCCGGGGCTGCTGGGCGAAGTTTTATTGCAGCGGCGGCTGCAACGCCAATAATCTGGAGTACGAGGGGGATATTCGCAGGCCGCACAAAGTTTCCTGCTTCCTGGAGAAAAAGCGCCTGGAGTGTGCGATCATGATTCAAGCCGCGCTGGCCGACAGCGGGAATGAGCAGATGCGGGGATAAAAGAACATAGAACCTCTTTGTCCCACATACATTTAATCAGCAGGAGTCAGTCCATAGGAGGAATTAAGTGTATGGATGTCATTGCAATGCGGTATGCGCCGGGAAAGCACAAGGTTACCGGCAACGAGTGGGGAAGGGATTTCATCCGCGCCGCTCGGGAAAACGG
>DHAI01000038.1:24943-27641 GCA_002397355.1 Ruminococcaceae bacterium UBA4958
CTGGATTTTCTTTTTGCCGGGAATTTTAAAGCCCGGATGACACAGCCGTTCCTAAGTGTATTTGCTGCGTCGTTTGCCTCTTCTTTCGTATTCATTTTCGCATGCTTTCTCTTCGGGCTTTCCATGTGGGGGGCTTTTTTGATCCCGGCGGTTGTTGCGTTTCGCGGGTTCGGGCTGGGTCTTACGTCGGGTTATCTTTATTCGGTTTACAGCTGGAAGGGATTTCTGTACAACCTCGCGGTAATCCTTCCCGGAGCGTTTGTCTGCAGTATTGCCATTTTAGCTGCCTCTCTGGAAGGTATCCGCTGTTCGCGCACACTTGCCCGCCATCGCATTCCGAGCAACCGGGAAAGGCCGATGGGAAACTATTTCCTGCGCTTCGGCGTAGCGCTCGCGTGGTCTTGTGCGGCCGCTTTCCTTGATACGGCGGTTTCCGCATTGTGGAGCGGATATTTTACATTTGCATAAGTTTACGGCGCAAGTGTTTTTTGGCCTGAAAGAGCAAATCCTATTTTCCGGACAAGCATTTCGGCAGGCTTTCGCAATGGTATAGTTGTAATAATCAGTAAAATCAGGTGAGGGGTTGATATGATGGGGCTCTTTTTCGGCAATTATGATCGGCCCGGCCCGGGCGTAAGGAAAGATGCGCCGCCGCAGAAAGCGATACCGCGTTTCTTTTCTATCTTCCAAAGAAAATTTTTTGACCTTTGTAAATTAAATTTGCTGTTCTGTATTCCGGTCGCCGTGATCGGGGCGCTTTGTTTTTGGCTGAATTCCCTGTTCCCGTATCCGGCTGTCGATTTTCTGCCGGTAATTCTGCTTTATCCGTTCCTTGCGGGGCTGACCTTCGTAACGCGGAACTATGCGCGCGAAGAGCATGCGTTTATTTTTTCCGACTTCAAGGATGCAGTCAAGAACAATTGGGCTTCTTTTCTGCTGGATGGCATTCTCTGCTATGTGGTATTTCTCGTGATGAGCATTTCCATCCCATTTTACTGGAATGCGGGCGGGAAGAATATCCTTTACGCTGTCGGAGCAGGTCTGTGCGTCATGATAAGCCTGCTGTTCGTTTTTTCTCAATATTATGTTCCGGTCATGCTGGTGACGTTTAACCTGAAGTTCAGTCAGGTTCTGAAGAATTCCTTTATTTTTGCGATCCTTGGCGTAGGGCGGAATTTCATGCTGACAGGTCTTCTGTTGCTGCTTGTTTTCCTTCTTTATCTCGCCCCGGTTATGGGGCTGACCATTCTCCTTGCTATTTTGTTTGCCTTGTTTTTGATGTTTTCGTATTGCTCGTTCTTGATCAACTTCGCGGTTTACCCTTTGATTGATAAATATATGATTAAGCCGCGTCAGGATGCCGGCAAGGACGAAAACGGCGGCGGGGGAAAAATGGCCAGCGATTTCAAGGATAGCCTCTAAATCAGAATAAGGAACCAAACCGGTACGGATACGCGGTGGATTTTGGCTGTTCCGCGCGTTAAACCGTCCGGTTTTTTTTGTCTTTTGTTGGTTTGACGTGGGAAAGGGGATTCGCATTGGACGCGTTTGCCATCTGTTCGTTGGAAACGTGGGTGTAAATCTCGGTGGTACCAAGGTTTTCATGCCCGAGGATATCCTTCAACACCCGAATGTCGACATGGCCCTGCTGATACATCAGCGTGGCAGCCGTGTGGCGCAGCTTGTGAACGGAATAACCGGGGCCGCCGAGATCAATCTTCGCAAGGTATTTTTTTACAAGAAACTGTACGGTTTTGGGGCTGATGCGTTTTCTCTGTCCGCTGATAAACAGAGCGTTTCGGTCGATGAGGCCTTCTTTGGGACGAACGGCGAGATAGCGTTTCAAGGCGTCTGTACAGGCGTCGTTCAGATACACAATCCGCTCTTTATTGCCTTTTCCCGTGATTTTCACGGTTGAAGAGCTGAAATGAATATCATCCATATTTAAATCGACAAGTTCCGAAAGCCGCATCCCGCAGTTTAAAAAGAGGACTAAAATGCAGTAGTCCCGCACGCTGTTTTTGCCTTCCACAGACGAGAGCAATTCAAGGCATTGTTCCAGATTCAAGTATTTGGGCAGTGTCTTTTTCAGTTTCGGCGTTTCAAGCTCCTGCACGGGATTGTTGCTCAATTTTCCCGTTTTGTCGGTCAGGTATCGAAAGAAACTCCGCAGACTGGAAACTTTTCGCGCGCGTGTTTTCGCGCTGTTTCCACGCTCCACACTCAGAAAATTCATATATTCGAACACCTGGGTCAGATCGATCGTTTTGACCAGATTCAGATCTACGTCGTCGATTTTGATGGTTTCAAATTTTGCGTCGGGCGGAACGAGGCCGCGCTTCTGTTTTATGTAGCGAAAGAACGTACGCAGATCCAAATAATACTCCGAAACTGTTTTCGGAGATTTACCTTTGATTGTGCCGACATAACCGAGAAATTCCCGGATGATCAAGGGAGCTTCGTCAAACAGGCTGTTTTTCATTCCGGATTTGGTGCGATTCATCGCTGCATCATCCCTTCTCGAAAATTGACGATCGTATCTTAACCATCACTTTAGCACCGGCGCCGGACAAAATCAACCGCCGAAAACTGCAAGAGGCCGCTGCGGAACGATTGAATGTTTGGCCATGACGGCTTTCGTCTGCGTATGCGATTTTGCCGTAATTCCGTATGGCGCGGAGCAGCTATACACGGTATG
>DHAI01000038.1:27756-27988 GCA_002397355.1 Ruminococcaceae bacterium UBA4958
GTGAAGTCGGTGCACGATATGTGTGCTGATTGATTTTCCTCCAGACGGCTGGAAAGACTTACGTCATATTGTTTGGGTAACCAAAAAACATGGAAGCTCGTACGGTCCGCAAAACTTACATGGATGAGATAGCGTGACTGTGGTTTTAAAGGACGCGTTAGTTGCGGACCTGAAAGCCGTGTTTCATATTTAGCTCTTCCCTTAATTATACAAAATATTTATTTTGTATAAT
>DHAI01000048.1 GCA_002397355.1 Ruminococcaceae bacterium UBA4958
CAAGCTGAGCCACACCTCGGAAAGCGGCTCCCAAACGGAGCCTGGTTGCGGAAGAAGGATTCGAACCCTCACATACAGAGTCAGAGTCTGTTGTGCTACCTTTACACAATTCCGCAATATCTGCTTTCAAACAGCAAGATTCATTATACCAAAATCAGCGGATTTGTCAATCCCTTTCCGCAAAAAAGTGCGCTTTTCGTTTTTTTCACTCTGTGCTATACTGAAATTCAAAAAGGAGGTGCCTCAAATGGGGAAAAATTCCCTCCGTGAATGTCTGGATCGGGCGTACCGCGAAGAAGCAGACCTGAATGCCCTTCGATTCGGCGGGGAAGCGGCGGAGAACGCGCGTTTCCCCGGCGTCGGTCTGCATGCCTGCCGGCTGGAGAACTGCCGTCTTACCGCCTGCGAGGCGGCAGGCGCCTATTTTGAGGATACGGCGTTTGCGGACTGCGATCTTTCCAACGCCTCGTTCCCGGACTGCTGTTTCCGGCGGGTGAATTTTCTGCGCTGCAGGCTGACCGGCGCGGATTTTACCGGCGCGGTTTTCGACGGCGCGGTTTTTTCGTCGTGTTCCTGCCGCCTCGCCGTTTTTTCCTCGTCTAAGCTGAGAAACTCCTCGTTTGAAGGCTGCGCCCTCACGGAGTGCGCGTTCCAGGAATGCCGGTTGCACGGCGCCGGGTTCAACGGCTGCGACATGAAAAAATGCGACTTCCTCCACACGCCGCTGCGAGGCGAGGATCTGCGAGGCGACGAGATCGACGGGCTTTCCGTGTCCGGGCCGGAGCTGCGCGGCGCCGTGGTCACGCCCGCGCAGGCGTGCGAACTCGCGCGGTATCTCGGGCTGGTCATCCGGTGAGGGGGGAGGGACGGCCCCCTTCAAGTTCCGTCCATATCCGATCTGAGACGAAAGGGAGAAACAATATGATAAGGCCTGCGCAGCGGGAAGACCTGGGCGCGGTGCTGACCGTATACGGCACCGCAAGAAAATTCATGAGGGAAAACGGCAACCCCACGCAGTGGGGCGACTCCTATCCGTCGGAGGAACTGCTGAAAGACGACATCGCCAAGCGGCGGCTTTACGTCGTGGTGGAAGGCGGGGCGATCCACGGTGCCTTTGCTTTCTGCCCGGGTTTGGAGCCGACCTACGCGCATCTGGAGCAGGGAAGCTGGAAAGCCGACGGACCGTACGCGACCATCCACCGCGTTGCAAGCGACGGGGCGGTCAAGGGGATTTTCGCCCGATGCGCCGACTTCTGCAAGGAAAGGTGCGCAAACCTGAGAATCGACACCCACCGGAACAACAAAATCATGCGGCACCTGATCGAAAAGAACGGTTTTGAAAAGTGCGGCGTGATCCATGTGAGGGACGGAAGCCCCCGGATCGCGTATCAATACACGAAAACCTGATTTCTCCGGTCTGCTCCGGTTCGTGCCGCGCTGATTTTCCGCTTACCCGGCGAGGAGATGAAAGTGATTGAAGATCAGGCCGGCCGCCAGAGACGCGGCGTTGGCAACCGCCGTGTACAAAGCGATCCTTGCCTTGGAGATCCGCTTGAATGAAAGAATATAGGCCAAAAATTCAATTGCAAAAACGAATATCTCACCGACGATCACCGCGCTGGTATAATTCAATTGCCCGGATTCGATGAAAACGAAAAGCAGGATTTGCGTGATCGCGTTCACCGCGACGATTTTCCGGAGCGGCCTTATTTTGAACGGAACGGCGATGAGAGCTTCTATCGAAATCGATATCGCCATCCTGATCAGAAATGCCAAAAGGGAGGCGGTTGGAAAAGATCCGTGATAAAAGTTTGTAAAACTGACGGTGGGCGCCGCGCCGCCGGCGTCGTATTCGACTTTGCAGGGAAACGTGCCGCCGTCGGCCGGCATTACGCTCACCGCGTCGGAAATCTTTAAAATGTTCCCGTTCCCGTCAAGCAAAGCGATCCTGATCGAATCCGTGATGGAACTGATGGGAGTGTCGGCACCGCCAAGCTCGACGATGCCGCCCGGACCCGAGGCTGCGGCGTTTGGGATCGACCGTACGTTTTTACCATGGAAAGAGACGCTCCTGTACCCGTCCTGGTCGTAAGCGATGATCGGCGCGGAACGGGAAAAGCCGTAGACGCTTGCGTTGGCAGAGTTCCAATCGGTATAGGATTCGCTGCTTTTGCTCATCTTGATCAGGACATCCGCGTATTTGACGTGGGGGCCCGCATTCGTCACGCCGATATAAAAATAACCGGGAGGCGCGGGCGCATTGGCGTGAGCGGCGCATAACGGCGCGACAAAAAAAGCGGAAAACGCCGCCAGCAGAAAAGTCAGTAATGTTTTGGCCCTCTTCATCGGTTATTCCCCCTCGTATCAATATCCATCGTCCAAATCTTCGCTTCAGTATACCACGCGTTCGGCGCGTTCCCGGCGCGAAATTTGTACTGCTGGTGGAGGAGGTTTCCTGCCGGCCGGTTTCAGCCCCCGAGGATCCCGCTCGCGGCGACGGAGCACACCGCCTCGCGCATCGTGTCCTCGTCCTGCACCAGCGCAAAGCGCACATGCCCTTCGCCGGAGGGGCCGAACGCCGCGCCCGGCGTGACCAGAACGCCCGCGCGCCGCAGCAGGTCCAGGGTGAAGGCTTCGCTGCTCCGGTACGGCTCCGGAATCCTCGCCCAGACGAACATGGTCGCTTTCGGCCGGTCGATCTTCCAGCCCGCCCTGCCGAGGCCGTCCACCAGCACGTTGCGGCGGCTCTCGTAGGCGCGGCGCGTCGTCTCGACGCAGTCCTGCGGGCCGGTGAGGGCGGCGACGGCGGCTTTTTGCACGGGAAGGAACATACCGTAATCCAGGTTCGATTTCAGCGCCTTGAGCATGGCGATGATTTCCGGATTCCCGACCGCGAAGCCGATGCGCGCTCCCGCGAGGCCGTAGGTCTTGGAGAGCGAGTTGAACTCCACGCCGACGTCCTTCGCGCCCTCGTGCTGCAGGAAGCTGCCGCAGTGCGCGCCGTCGAACACAAGCTCGCTGTAGGCGTTGTCGTGCAGCACGATGACGCCGTACTCCTTCGCGAAGGCGACCAGCTCGTCGTAGAACGAGGCGGGCGCGACGCTCGTCGTGGGGTTGTTCGGGTAGGAAACGACCATGAGCTTCGCCCTGTGCGCCACGTCCTCCGGAATTTCCTTCAGGTCGATCAGGTAGCCGTTTTCGCGCTTCTGGGGCATGCGGTAAAGCTCCGCGCCCGCCAGCGCCGGGCCGTCGGCGAAGATCGGATAGCCCGGGTCCGGCACCAGCACCAGGTCGCCGGGGTTCACGATGGTCAGCGCGATGTGGGCGAGACCGTCCTGCGAGCCGAGCAGCGAGGCGATCTCCGCATCCGGGTTGAGCTCCACGCCGTAGCGCCGCCCGTACCACTGCCGCACGGCCTCCCGGAGCTCCGCCGTGTCGCCCAGCGCGTAGACGTAATTCTTTGGCTCGCGCGCGGCCCCGCAGAGCGCGTCGATGATGTGCGGCGCGGGCGGGATGTTCGGCGCGCCGACGCTCAGGTCGATCACCGTTTTGCCCGCCGCGATCTCTTTTTGCTTGCGGTCCGCCAGCGCGGAAAAAATACCCGTATTGAAACGCTCCATCCGCTTCGCGAATTTCATGGTAACAGCCCCCGATTTCAGATTACGCCTATTTTACCATAGAAAAGCGGAAAAGCCCAGCCTTTTGCAAAAGGCCGGGCGAAAGCTCGCAGGGCTGTGCGGAAACGGGCGGAAAACCGAAAGGTTCCATCGCCCGTTTTCGGGATCAGCCGATTTCGGCGGCGCGGAGCGTCCATTTGTCCGTATCCAGACGGACAACGCATTGCTTAGCGGCTGTGCTGCCGTCCTCATACTTCGCGGTAACGGTGATGACCGCGCCGTCCATCGACTTCAGCGCGGCGTGCATCGCCGCCTTGCCGATACCGTCGTCCTGCGTATGGGAAAGGCTGGAGAGTACGCGCCAGACGTACTGCTTCGTATGATCGTCCTGATCCTTGTAGGAAAGCGTATAGGACGCGCCGACCGGAAGGAATCCGTCGTATTCGATATGATCCTTTTCGACTCCCCAGCCGGCCGAAGCTACTTCCATGGATCTTCCGTCTCCGTAATCCCGATTCGCTTCCGGGATCTCAAATTTATAATTCGGGTCCTTTTTCAGGATGGCTTTCCGGTACTCGGGGTTCGCATATTGTTTCCGGCAGTTTTCCACTGCCCATGGAATGGATTGGGAGATGCGGGAAAACTCTTCCCATGGCAGGCTTTTGACCTGCGCGAAGCCGCCCCGATCCGTTGAATAGGTGACCGTCTCAATATGGTCGCCCGCGCATCTCAGGTTGAAGCCCTGATAGTTGGCGTACAGCATCGTATTCCCGTCGTCTTTCAAGAGGTTTTGCCCCTGATAAATCTGGCCGGCAAATTTGGTGCAGTCGATCCCGCTGACGCTGATCTTGCGGCCGACGCTCAGGTCGAAGCTTTTCTGCGCCTGTAAAGAGCCGGATTCCGCCTCCGCCGCGTACGCTTCCAGGACGAACGGGTTTTCCTGCGCCATGGTCGCGCCGCGCCCGGAAGAAGATGGTGCTGCCGCGGCCCGGCCGGAGCGGAACATGCCGGGGACCGCGACCGCGCCGCAGAGCACCGCCGCGCAAAGCCCGAACGAAACCGCATATTTCAGCGCCGGCCGGCACGCGCGGCGTTTTGCCGGAGCCTCGCCGCCCGCCTGCGCGCAGGACGCGGCCGCGCGCAGCAGGCGTTCTTTTCCGTCTGGGGTTTCCCGCTCCACCTCCGCGCGGAGCCTATTTGCAATTGCCCGCCGCGAATCGCACCTGTTTTCTGTTTTCATCGTGAGCTTCCTCCTTCGCAAATAAAGCCTGAAGTTTTTTGATCGCCCTGCCGTACTTCCAGCGCACGGTCGCGCAGGGCCGGCCGAGAATCCGCGCGATCTCCCCGTGGGAATATCCGCCCACGGCGCGGAGCATCACGATCTGCCGCTCGGAGCAGTCCAGCTCCGAAAGCAGATGCTCCAGCAGCATCCGGTCCAGCTTCGGCGTAAGGTCGTCGCCGCCCGGAAGCGTGTCCGCCATGTCCATGATGTCCGTCATGTTTTTCCGCCGCCGGAACCGGTCGAGCGCAAGGTTCCGCGTGATGGTCATGATCCACGCGCCCGCGTCCGTTCCCGCCCGGTAGCTTCCCGCGCTTTCCCACACCCGCAGGAATGCGCTCTGCGCTACGTCCTCCGCGTCGCTCCTGTTTTTCAGGATCGCCAGCGCCAGACCGAAAACCGGGCTTTTCATCCGCTCGTAGAGCTCGCCCAGCGCGCCGCGGTCGCCCTCGGAGATTTTTTCGACCAGAGAGCCGCATTCCGCTTTTTCTCCGTGCATCGCCCCGCCTCCTTTCGTCAATAGAACGCCCGGGCGGCCGAAAATGTTTGCCGGCTGAAAATAAATCGGGCGGCGGAAATTTTTTCCGCCGCCCGACGCTCACCTGACAGCCATCACCATCACGAGGCAGGGATTCCATTCGTCCCAGAGAGTCGGGAAAGTTTCCAGCTTCCGGAACCCCATTTTCTCGTAAAACATCCGCGTTCTGTCGTACTCCTCATAATGCCCCGCATCCACGGTTTTCACCTGGAGGAACTCGTAGCCGTGTTTTTTGGCGTACCCGTAAAAAGCCCGGAAAAGTTCCCTGCCGATCCCGCGCCGGTGAAATGTTTTCCGCACGCCCATCACGTAGATCTCCGCGGTGTAAGGGCTTGTTTCCTTCAGCGCGATGAATCCAACCGCGGCGCCGTTTTCGCAGTATGCCCAGAACGGCATTTTTCCGCTTTCGCGGACGTACTCCGCCGTGCTGTCCGGCAAACCGAACCATTCCGGCAGGTCTCCCAGGATCTTTTCCGCAATTTTCGACTTTTCCTCTCCGTCGGTTACGAATCGAATCAAAATGTTTCCTCCAGTCCCGTATGACCTCTCACGATCGGTGACCGGTTTTTGCGGAAAGATAGGCGCTCCGTCCGGAATCCCCGTTCGCGGCTGCTTTCCAGGCACCGCGTTTCTTTTTCCGGCCGATCTTAAGTTTTGAAACGCGGTTTCTTTTGCCTCGTTCTCTTCTTTGGGGAAAGCCTGCCGTAGTTTTGCTTTGCAGTTACTTTCCAGGCACCGCGTTTCTTT
>DHAI01000060.1:0-1652 GCA_002397355.1 Ruminococcaceae bacterium UBA4958
AACTGTATGAGGCGGCGGTAATCGACGGAGCTTCAAAATGGAAAAGTATATGGCATATTACCCTTCCCGGAATTAGCTCCATCGTCGTTATGATGGGAATCCTCAGCATTGGGAACATCCTGAATGCCGGATTCGAGCAGGTCCTTGTCATGTATAATCCCGCCGTTTATCAGACCGGGGATATCCTGGACACGTTTATTTATCGGCAGGGCTTGTTAGATGCACAGTATTCCCTTTCAACGGCGCTTGGCCTCTTTAAATCGCTGATCGCCCTCGCCCTGACATTAACGGCAAATCACTTTGCAACCAAATACACCAATTATCGAGTCTTTTAGGGAGATAGCCGTCATGCGAAAAAAAATACGGTTTACCACAGGAGACAGGATCTTTCTGATCATCGACTACATTATCTTGACGATAGCAATGCTGACCTGCTTGCTTCCCATGCTTCATGTGATTGCGCTTTCGTTCAGTGACAGCGTTTCAGCCTCGACAAACAGCGTGCTTTTCCTGCCAAAGGGCTTCAATACGCTCGCCTACAAGACCATGTTCAGCAACCCTATTTTTTTCAACTCGTTTCTTGTTTCCATTGTTCGTACGGTTGTGGGAACCGCCGCCAATATGATTCTGACTGTGATGGCAGCCTATCCGCTCTCCAAAGAGGACAGCGAGCTGCGTGGGCGCAAGTGGATCAGTCTCTTTTTCATCATCCCGATGCTGATTGGCGGCGGGCTGATCCCCAATTACCTCCTTGTGAAGGATCTCGGGCTGATGGACACACTCTGGGCGCTAATCTTGCCTGGATGCCTGCCGATCGGGAACATGGTCATGATGATGAACTTTTTCCGCGGCATCAGTAAGAGCCTGTTCGAATCGGCAGAGATTGACGGCGCGAATGACTTTGTAATTTTGTTTTGCATCGCGCTTCCTCTATCCCTCGCATCGATCGCGACTCTTACGCTGTTTCAGGTGGTCGGCCACTGGAACGAGTGGTTCGGCGCAACAATCTACATTAACAACCGGAATCTGTGGCCACTACAGACCTTATTGCACGTGATGCTGACGTCAATCGATTACAACTCTTTCAGCGCGGAAAATTTGAGTCAGCTCCGCCTACTCTCCGATCGTTCTTTCCGTGGTGCAATGATTGTGTTTGCGACCGTTCCCATTTTGTGCATCTATCCATTCATGCAGAAATATTTCGTCTCCGGCATAACGATAGGTTCTGTAAAGGAATGAATGTTTATTTTTCTCTTTGATCATAAAAGCGGATGAAGTTTGCTGAGGCACACGCTTTTCGCGCTTGGAAGGGCCGTCGTAGTAAACTCCAGCTGGGATCGTTTCCTCGTGCTCGTAGCGGGCGCTGCTTCCGTTCGGTTCAGCAGCACGGTGCGGAAGTCGGCGGATCGCGCTTTTTCTTCCGTCTTACGACCCTACTGCGATTCCACAGATGACCGCGAGAACGATATATAGAAAAGATTGGTAGTGGATAATGAAAACGATACCAAATAAATATTTCGGAAAATCATAATGGCGGATCACAGAGACGGTATGACAGTAAAAGCAATCAGCCGGGCTGTCCGTGTCAGCGAATCAGCAATTTACCGTCTGTTCCAGAAAAAGCGTAAGACTGGAACCATCAAGCCCTGCTA
>DHAI01000060.1:1855-2177 GCA_002397355.1 Ruminococcaceae bacterium UBA4958
GGAAATCAAGGAAACCATGCATCCGTCCACACAAAAATCCGAGATCAGCAAGATTCTTCGTAACAGGTTGGGGCTGCGATATAAAAAAAGATAAAATGGGCGTGTGGGTTCTTTATATACCTTGCTTGATTGCTTCCCCATATTTTTCAATCTGTTTCTGTAAGTGACATCATCGGCCGGTTTTGTAAATCCCATTACTTGCTAACTTAGAAATTATTGTAGGGGACAAGCCAAGCACCAAACCTGCATACCATCCGCAAAATATATGTGCTCGAATTTCACGCGGTCATCTCCACCAGCCTTATCGCTATCCGCGGACCCC
>DHAI01000060.1:2187-4025 GCA_002397355.1 Ruminococcaceae bacterium UBA4958
CTGAGCCTGCCTTTCGGCGCGGCGCCGCGGGAATTTGAAAAGATGGGCTACGCTCGTAGAAAGCCTTGGCGAGTTGCCTTCGGACACGGGTTCGAATCCCGTCATCTCCACCAACCTTATCGCTATCCGCGGACCCCTACGGGGCACTGCGGGTAGTGATTTTTATATTTTCCGGGAAATTTCGACCTTGTCCACAAAAGTTTCAACCGGAATTGCGCGGCACTTCGAATGCGGGTGCGTTTCGGGCCCGTTCACGGGCTTTTGGGTTTTCCTGCCGCCGGTTTCTTTCACCCCGGCTTTTTCGCTCTGCGGTGGTGGAAACTTTCATACCGTTGTGATATGATGATTAAAAATTCTCAGTGGTTCAATCGATAGAGATTGCTTTTCCCTGGAAGCCGTGAAAAAGGAGGAGAGCCGGGGCCGGAAAGACATTGGGCATATGCTGTGGCGGCGGCCGCCGTTTCCACGCCGGGACGCGGCTGTTTCAGTGTACCGGGCGCGGGGGGCGAACCGCATTCGGCATGGAAAAGTATGAGTATGGGGCCTCAATCATATTGACAAGGGGTAATGAAAATGAGCCAGAACATTCCGCAAGTAAAACTGGGCATCGTTGCGGTCAGCCGCGACTGCTTCGTCCTGTCGCTTTCCGAGAGACGGAGAAGGGCGGTCGTGGAGAGCTGCGCGAAAGAAGGAACCTCCCTTTACGAATGCAAGACCGTCGTAGAGAGCGAAAACGATGTGGCGAAAGCCGTTGCGGAAGTGAAAGCCGCCGGGTGCAACGCCCTCGTCGTCTTCCTTGGAAATTTCGGACCGGAGACTCCGGAAACGCTGCTTGTGAAGGAGTTCGGCGGACCGGCCATGATCGCGGCGGCCGCCGAGGAAACCGGAAAAGATCTGATCAACGGCCGCGGGGACGCTTACTGCGGCATGTTGAACTGCTCCTACAATCTCGGCTTGCGCAAACTGAAAGCGGTGATACCCGCGTACCCGGTCGGAACGGCGGACGGCATAGCCGGTATGATCGCCGATTTCGTTCCCGTCGCGCGCGCGATCCTCGGGCTGAGTTCCCTGAAGATCGTCACATTCGGGCCGCGCCCGCAGGACTTCTTCGCGTGCAACGCGCCGATCCAGGCGCTGTACGACCTCGGGGTGGAGATCCAGGAGAACTCCGAGCTGGACCTGCTGGTCTCCTACAAGGCACACGCCGGCGACGCGAGGATACCGGCGGTTGCGGAGGACATGGCGGCGGAGCTTGGCGCGGGAAACCGGTACGCCGACCTTCTGCCGCGCATGGCGCAGTTTGAACTGACACTTCTGGACTGGGCGGAAAACAACAAAGGTTCCAGAGAGTACGTTGCGTTTGCGAACAAATGCTGGCCGGCCTTTCCGAGGGAGTTCGGCTTTGAACCCTGCTATGTGAACAGCAGGCTGGTTTCGCGCGGAATTCCGGTCGCGTGTGAAGTCGACGTCTACGGCGCGCTCAGCGAGTACATCGGTGCCTGCCTTACCGGCGACGCCGTCACGCTCCTCGACATCAACAATTCGGTTCCGGCGGATCTGTATGACCAGGAGATCGACGGAAAATATCCCTATGCGCTGCAGGATACCTTCATGGGGTTCCACTGCGGCAATACGCCGCTCTGCAAGCTCTCGAAAGGCGAGCTGAAATATCAGCTGATCCAGAACCGCCTGCTCGAAAACGGACGCAAACCCGATTTTACCCGCGGCACCCTGGAGGGCGACATCGCGCCGGGGCCGATCACTTTCTTCCGGCTGCAGAGCGCCGCCGGCACCACCCTTCATGCCTACGTCGCGCAGGGCGAGGTGCTTCCGGCGGC
>DHAI01000060.1:4253-9809 GCA_002397355.1 Ruminococcaceae bacterium UBA4958
TTCTGGATTATCTGGGCGTGGGAGACATATCCTATAACCGGCCGAAATCCCTGCCATACCCGAACGAGAACCCGTTCGACTGAAAGGATTCCCCTTTTTTATTCGCCCCGGATTGGTTCGGGGGAAGCAAACATCCCATAAACCCCTCCCCTTGCGGCGGAATCCGGCTGCGGGGGAGTCGGTCTTTATGGGGGAAAGCCGCGGGAACCGGGACGCCGGTTCCGCCGGTCGCGCCTTTGGCCGCCGGGCAACCCCGGGCGAAACGCGGCGGAAAAAGGAGGGGCTGGAACACCGGCCCGTGTTTCGCGAGGAAAATTCGTTTCTCCTTGCAGCGGCGGGGAGGACATGATATAATTTATGCTGAATTAGAAAATGGAGGCGCGTCTTTTGAAAAAAGTCGATGACAAGCATTTTGGGCGGTTCCTTTTTCCGCATACGCTTTCCGCGCTGGGGAACGATCTCTATTTCTGTATCAAGAAAACAGACTGGGAAGAGAACAAATATCAGTCCGACCTATATCTGCTGCGCGGCGGGAATCTGCGGCAGCTGACTTTTTCCGGAGACGTGGGCGAATACCATCTGCTGCGCGGCGGCATCGTTTTCGCTTCCCTGCGGAAAACGAAGGATAAGGAAGCGCGCAAGAAAGGAGTGCCGCTTACCGTTTTGCAGAAGCTGCCTTACGGCGGCGGCGAGGCCGCGGAGTTTCTGCGCCTGCCTTACGCCGTAACGGGGATGCGCTTTCTTTCCGAGGACCGTTTTTTCTTCACGGCTAAAGTATCGCGCGAGTTCGAGGCCGCGCTTGCCGCTTGCGGCGGGGACGCGGAAAAGGCCGCGGAACGCGTGAAGGAGGACGGCGACTACCGCGTGCTCGACGAGATCCCGTTCTGCAGCAACGGCGCGGGGTACGTCGGCGGCCAGCGCAACAGGCTGTTCTTTTACGACGCGGGCCGGGTGGAACCCGTGACCGGGGAGGACACGGACGTGTCTCTCGGCGCGCTTTCCCCGGGCGGGAAGAAGCTGTGGTATACGGCGAGAACCTTCCGCGGCAGGGACCCGGTTTACGACCGGCTGTTCGAGATGGACACCGGCACCCGGAAGGCGGCCGATATTTCCGTCTGCGACACGGCGCAGCACTCCGGCGTTTGGCCGCTGGACGACGGAAGGGAGGCGGTGCTTGCGGGCGTCGCCAGAAAATACGGCGTCAATGAAAACGAGACGGTTTTTCTGCGCGAGGGCGGAGCGTACCGGACCGTTTACGACGGGGGAGCGTACAGCTTCGGAAACGCTGTCTGCACCGACGTCCTGGCGGAGCGCGCGATGCCGGCCGAGCCGATGGCGCGGGGGAACGGGATCTTTCTTATCAGCACGCAACGGGACAGCTCCGGCCTGATCCGCCTGGATGTGGAGAGCGGCGAAATCGTGAATGTCACGCGCGAAACAGGCTGCGTTTCGGAAGCGGTCCTGTTCGGGGACGGCTTCGCCGCCATCGCCATGCGGGGCAACGGGGGCTGCGAGGTCTATTCCGTTTCCATGGATGGAGCGGAGAAGCGCCTGACGTCCCTCAACACGTCCGTCTGTGGCGAATACGAATATTCCGCGCCGCAGGGATTCTCTTTCCGGAACGACGCCGGCACCGAGATCGACGGCTGGGCGATTCCGCCCGCCGGCGCCGAGGACGGGAAAAAATACCCGACGATCCTGGACGTCCACGGCGGACCGAAAGCCGTTTACGGAAGCTGCTATTTCCACGAGATGCAGCTTTGGGCGAGCCGCGGCTTTGCGGTGATCTACTGCAACCCGACCGGCGGAAGCGGCAGAGGCGACGAATTTTCAGACATCCGCGGGGATTACGGCGGCCGGGATTACCGCGACATCATGGCTTTCGTGGACGAGGCCGTCCGGCGCTTCCGCTTCATCGACGCGAACCGCATGGGAGTCACGGGCGGCAGCTACGGCGGCTTCATGACGAACTGGATCATCGGCCATACCGGCCGCTTCAAGGCGGCGGCTTCCCAGCGGAGCATCGTGAACTGGCTCAGCTACTACGGCAACGCGGACATCGGGTACTATTTCGCGGCGGACCAGACTGGAGCGGATCCCTGGAACAATCCCGAAAAGGCATGGGAGCAGTCTCCGCTTCGCTATGCGGACAAGGTCACCACCCCGACGCTGTTTCTCCATTCGGACGAGGATTACCGCTGCCCGCTTTCCGGCGGTCTTCAGATGTTCACGGCCCTCTGCGTTCACGGCGTTCCCGCACGGATTTGCGTGTTCAAAGGGGAAAACCACGAGCTTTCGCGCAGCGGAAAGCCGAAGCACCGCGTGCGCCGGCTGAAGGAGATCACGGAATGGTTTGAAAAATACCTCGGGGCGGAATAGAATTCCCGCGGGACGGAAAATTTCCGCTGCGGTCGGCATTATCCTGTCTTTTGAGCTTTATCATAGAACTGGGATCGGCCGGGAAAGGAGCGTGACGGCAGCCTGAGCGTCGATCGGAAACGGTAAAAAACGCATGCGGCGGGTTGCGCCCCGCGCGGCGTGAAAGCAAAAAGGAACCGCAAGGAGGAACGATTGCAATGAATGATTTCGTATATTACACCCCCACGGAAGTCGTCTTCGGCAGGAAGGCCGAGGAAAAAGTCGGCAAGCTGGTCAAGGAGCAGAACTGCCGCAAGGTCCTGATCCATTACGGCGGCGGCAGCGTCAAGCGCACGGGGCTCCTGGACCGCGTGAAAAAAGCGCTGGACGCGGAGGGCGTGGCTTACCTCGAATTGGGCGGCGTGGTCCCCAACCCCCACCTTTCGCTGGTCCGGAAGGGAATTTCCCTTTGCAGGGAACAGGGCGTCGATTTCATCCTGGCCGTGGGCGGCGGCAGTGTCATCGATTCCGCGAAGGCGATCGGCTACGGCGTCGCCGACGGGGGCGACGTCTGGGATTTTTACAACTTCAAACGCACGCCGACGGCCTGCCTGCCCATCGGCGTCGTGCTCACGCTTGCCGCCACCGGCAGCGAGATGAGCGATTCCTCCGTCATCACCAATGAGGACGGCTGGGTAAAACGCGGGTACAGCAACAACCTTTGCCGCCCGCGCTTCGCGCTGATGGACCCGGAGCTGACCATGACGCTTCCCGCATACCAGACCGCCTGCGGCTGCGTGGACATCCTGATGCACACCATGGAGCGCTACCTCAACGCCGTGGACCACAACATGGAGCTGACGGACGGCGTCAGCGAGGCGCTGATGCGCACGGTCCTGAAAAACGCCGGAATCCTCCGGGATCATCCGGACGACTACGACGCCAGGGCGGAGGTCATGTGGGCCGGAAGCCTGTCCCACAACGGCCTGACCGGCTGCGGAACGGACGGCGGCGACTGGGCCACCCACAAGCTGGAGCACGAGATGGGCGGCATGTTCGACGTTGCCCACGGCGCGGGTCTTGCCGCCATCTGGGGAAGCTGGGCGCGCTATGTGTACCGGGAGCGGCCGGCCCGGTTCGCCCGCTTTGCCGTCAACGTCATGGGCGTGAAGCCCGGCGCGACCGATGGGGAAACCGCGCTGAAGGGCATTGAGGCCATGGAGGATTTTTACCGCTCCATCCATATGCCCACCAATATGCGGGAGCTGGGAATCGAGCCCACCGATGCGCAGATCGACGAAATGGCCCGCAAATGCAGCGTGACCACACACGGCTGCGCCGGCGTCGTGAAACCGCTGAAAGAGGCCGATATGGCGGCGATCTATCGGATGGCGCGGTAAGCGCGTTTCCGTGCCGGACGAATCCGCGCGGGAGAGGGGGCCGGGGTTACGATCCCGGCCCCCTCTTTTGCCGATTTGCGGCGGACGGCGCTTCTTTCAAGAAAAATCCGACTCGCCGGAAAAGAGTCTTGACAACGTTAGTTAGTTATGCTAAACTATAGCTGTCCGAGAGTTAGATTGAACTAATCAATCAGATTGTAAACAAGCTGGCGCCTGTCGGCTCGTTTGCGGAAAGGAGAAACCAGTTGATGCCGATTACGATGGCAAATATCGGAGAGACGGTGACGATACGGAAAATCACAGGGAGAGACGAAGTGCGGCAGCATCTGGCCGAGCTTGGGTTCGTGGTGGACGGCGCGGTGACGATTGTCAGCAAGATTGCGGGCAACCTTATCCTTCAGGTGAAGGACAGCCGGATTGCGCTGGACGAGTCCATGACGAACCGGATTCTGGTCCTATGTCAAGAATTAGCACAAATTAAAATGAGGTTTTCCGATGCTCAACTGGCCATTTTCTGCTCTTTGGTGATTTTGCGTTGATAGCGTTTTTCATATTCGTCTGGCGGCATCCAGTCACAATGACTGTGGATTCGTACGGTATTGTAAAAAGTTTCGATATATTCAAACACCAGACGATAGGCATGATTGTAATCGGTAATTCTGAAGCGGTTCAGCCATTCTCTCTTGATCAAAGAGTGGAAAGATTCGATACAGGCATTGTCGTATGGATATCCTTTCTGGCTGTAGCTAAGTTGAAAACGACTGGCAGCGTCACGATACGCCTGTGCCACATACTGACTGCCGCGATCAGAGTGGAGAATCAGGGGAAGCATTGTTTCACGGCGAGCTTTTGCTTTATTGATTGTATCAACCACACAGGACACGTCCATGGTCTTCGAAAGAGTCCAGGCAATGATCTTGCGGGAATACAAATCCATGACACTTGTAAGGTATACGAATCCGTCAAGGGTCCAAATATAAGTAATGTCAGTACACCAGACAGCGTTGGGACGGCCTGGATTAAATCTTTCATCAAGAATATTGTGCAGCTGGATGTTGAAATCGGAATCCTTTGTTGTCTTTATCCATGGTTTTACCCATTGAGCCCGGAGACCGGACTCCCGCATGTATTTGCCAACAGTACGTTCCGTGATACGGAAGCCCTGCTTTTGCAGTTCACGAGTGATTTTCGGGGCTCCGTAATTCTGCTTGGAGCTATCGTAGATCTTGCGGATCTGCACCTTGACAGCATCCTTGCGTTGACTTGAGGTGGAAGGCTTATGATTACAAAAGGCACGATAGCCGGAACGGGACACACCAAGTTTTTTCAGCATTCCGGAGATGGAGACAGGGTGTCCTGTGGTCTTGGATGTTTCCACCTTGGCAGCAATTTCGATGTAGATTGCCGTTGTCAGTTTTTTCCCAGAATGCTGATGGCTTTTTTTAAAACATCAAGCGCGTCCTGAGTATCTCGCAGTTCACGTTTAAGATGAGCGATTTCCTTTTGCTCATCCGTGGCGTAATTGCCAGATCCTCTGGCAGGGACATCCCCCTCGTTGTCTTTGTATTGCTGCTGCCAGCGAGAAAGGGTGCTAAGTCCGATACCAAGGTTCTTGCAGCATTCTGCCTGCGTGAGATCGGGATGCTCCTTTACATACTGAATGGCGTCAAGTTTGAACTGCTTGTCGTGCTGTTTGTTTTTACGTGACATGATGAAGTTCCTCCTGTATCTATTATTTTAACTGTTTCAGGGGAAATCTTCATTTTAATTTGCACTATTTATATGCTAGACCCAATAC
>DHAI01000085.1:0-1246 GCA_002397355.1 Ruminococcaceae bacterium UBA4958
CCCCCCGAATCCCATAAAGCCGCCGGGGGCCTTGTCATGGCCCGTTCGTATTTTCGCGTGGATCTGCTTGCGTATTTTTTGGAGGCAGGGTGTACAGAAATGAGAATCCGGGGATTACATGGGAGACGGTCTGTTTTTATGCGGCTTTTTACGGCGTTTTTTATTTTGGTTGTGCCGATATACCTGATTGGCATCGGCATTTTTAACGCCGGAAAAGATTTAATTGAAAAGGAAATCATCAAGGAAAATACGTCGGAAACCGCGTTTTTTCTGGAAAACATCGAAAGGGAGGTCCTCAGGCTGAAGGTTTTGGAAACGGACTGTCTCGGCGATATCAGCCTGAATGACCTTGCGGTCAACTATGGCAGCATGTCGCCGTACGAGAGGGTATCCGATATCGAGCGATTGACATATCGGCTGGAAACCATAGAAAACAGCAGCCCCTACGCCGCCGACGTCACGGTATACATACGCGCCGCGGAGATCGAAGTTTCATCCACCCGAGGCTTCAGCAGAATGAGCCGGGAAGAGTCGGAACGGCATCTGGGGCTGCAATATGAGAGTGCGCCCGCGATCGATTACCGGGATGGGAGGATGTATCTTTGCCTTCCGTACCCCAATTATTATCATAACACGGACCCGTACTTCGTCATTGAAATCGAACTTTCTGCGAGCAAGATTGAAAACAAAATGGCATCCCTGTCCGCTTCCGACACGGAGGCTTTTATTATGATCGACAGGGCCGGGCGTTTTGTCATTTCCAACGCTGAAAACGACAGCATCGGCGAAATCGCCGAACACAAAGACAGGTATGTGAGCGCCTTGCTTTCCGGAAAACGTCAGTTCACGATTCATGGAAACAGCATCTTTATGACCTACAGCGAATCGGATACGCTCGGGATATTTGTTGTGAAGTACAGCGAATATGAGAACGTGTTTCGCACCGTTGAGAATTACAAAACCGTGCTGTGGATCTTCTTATGCAGTTCTCCCGTATTCTTTATCCTTTATTATTATATTTTGCAGAAAGTAATCAATAACCCGCTTCAAGTGCTGCTCCATTCGTTTTCAAAGGTGGAGGAAGGAGACCTGAACGTTACGGTCTCGCCGAAGCATTTCGATGACGAGTTCCAGTATTTGTTCGACGGATTCAACAAGATGGTCCAAAAGCTCAACGGGCTTATCGAGCAGAATTATAAGTCGAAAATCATGGCCCAAAGAGCGGAGCTCAAGCAGCTGCAGGCTC
>DHAI01000085.1:1353-1669 GCA_002397355.1 Ruminococcaceae bacterium UBA4958
TCAATCCTCATTTTTTATACAACTGTTTTTTTATGCTGAGCACGATGGTTCAGATGGAAGATTATGACAATATCAAGCCGTTCACGGATATGCTGGGAAAATACTTTGAGTTTATTGCCCGCAACACATGCGACGACGTGCCTTTGTCGAAGGAAGTGGACTTTGTAAGAGTATATACGGAAATCCAGGCGATGCGCTTCGCCAACCGCGTCACGGTCTCTTTCGGCGAGCTGCCCGAGGAAGCGGCAGATGTCGTCGTTCCGAGGTTGATCCTGCAGCCCATTGTGGAAAACGCTTTGTACCATGGCATTAAGAA
>DHAI01000085.1:1722-4554 GCA_002397355.1 Ruminococcaceae bacterium UBA4958
TGCCCATTGTGGAAAACGCGTTTCAATACGGGATAGAAAACCGGTCCGGAACCGGCGCCATCCGGATCGGCTTTGAATCGCTGCCCCTGGGGCTGCAGATAACGGTTGAGGACAGCGGAAATACCATAACGGACCGGAATATACAATATCTTCAGGAAATGCTGAAAAACGAGGATTTTGCAAAGGAAACGACCGGAATCATCAACGTGGATTACCGGCTGCGTCTGAAAAACGGGCCGGGAAGCGGGATTTCGGTTTCGCGGAGTCCTTTGGGCGGTCTTAAGGTCGTCGTTTCCATTGGCACGGGTGGCGGTGAAAAAAATGTACAGAATGCTGATCGTCGATGATGAAGAATATGTTGCGGACGGACTGACGGAGTTTTTTAAGAGTCAGAATGAAATTGAACTGGATGTCTATTGCGCATACTCCGGAGAGGAAGCCGTCAATTGGATGAACCGCATGCGCATGGACGTCGTGCTGACCGATATTCAGATGCCGGGATTGAACGGCATGGAGCTGATGAAAATCATCAGGCGCAACTGGCCGTTTTGCAGGGTGATATTTTTAACCGGATATGTTGAGTTCAACTTCGTCTATCAGGCCATCCAATATCCGAACGTCAAGTTTCTGCTGAAGACCGAGGGGTATCAAAAAATTTTAGGCGCGGTTCGTGAGGCCGTCTCGGAAATTGAACGGAGCATCCATATTGAAAGCTTGATCCGGCAGACAGAGCAGCAAATGGATCAAGCGCGCGATTTTTTGCAAAGGGATTATATCCTCGGCCTGATTCAGGCGAACAATCCGACGGACGACGTAAAGTCGCAGCTTCAAAGGCTGGGGATCAAGCTCGATGCGGACGCCCCGTTTTTTTTCATATTGGGGAAGATCTATAAAGCCGAAGACGGAATTCCCTATACCGACCGGGTCCGGCTGCTTTGCTCGGCGGGATTGGTCGTTTCATCCCATATTTCCGCGATTACCCCCAGCGTATTCGTGCTTGACGACCGGTACTATGTCCTTGCGCTTGTCCAATTTGTACAGCCGGTTGAAAAAGGAGACGGTGATTGCCGCGGCAGTCTGCTGGACCAGTCCAACCTGCTGAGGGGATGCTTGGAACTTGTCCAGCGGGAATGCCTGAAATCCATAGGAGTCGGCGTCTCTTTTATCCTGAGCAAAGAGCCTGTGCAATGGGAGAATATTTTCAGCCAATATCGGCGCATGCAACAGATCTTGACGTACCGCTCGGACGCCGGGAATGAATTGATCTTATCCGACGACTACCTGGGCGGCCTGATGTCGGCGCCGAAAGACAGCGCGCAGCAGAGGCGGATCTATGCCTGCGCCAGAGATCGGGACGTGTTTCAAAGCTGTCTGGAGAAAGGCGAGAAAGCAAACTGCATCCAGGTGATGGACCGCATCCTTTCCAATGTTTGCGGCGGGGAAAATGGTTTTTCCAAAAGGTACCGCGAAGAAGTTTATTATTCGGTTGCGCTGGTATTGCTGTCGTACATCAACCGCTACGGACTGGAGGAGCGGCTGATAAAATTCATAGATCTCGAGAAGTTGATGCAGTACGAGTCGCATGCCTCGGGGGAGGAAGCGGTCAAATATCTGAAAAGCCTGCTCGGCGTCATTCTGGATGTTACCGAGAAGAGCAAAAAAGAGACGATATCGCACGAAATCGATTTCCTTAAGGACCATATTGCAAACCATCTGAAAGATGACCTGTCCCTCGTCTGCCTCGCGGAGCTGATGCATTTCAACCCCACTTATCTGTCCAGGATGTTCAAGCTGGAAACCGGCGAAAAAATATCGGACTTTATTTCCCGCCTGCGGATCAGTCAGGCGAAGAGCATGCTGCGCCGGACCAACGTCAGGATTCAGGACGTGGGAGAGGCGATCGGATACCATTCCACAACCAATTTTATCCGCTTCTTTAAAAAAGCAACCGGCGTGACGCCCAAAGTTTTCCGGGATACCATATAAGAAGTCGGTTTTGGATTACAAATGTAAAAAGATGAATATTGTAACAGTAATTGATTTGGATTACTATTCAAGTATAGCAGTAATGCCCAAAAAAGATGGAGGGAAAAGTATGAAAAAGGTGCTTTGCGTGATCCTTGCATTGGCCACTGCAGCGTCTGTCGCCGCATGTTCGGGCGGTTCGAACAGCGGGACGAGTTCAGCGAGTCCATCGAAAAGCGGCAGCTCCGAGAAAGCCGCGGTTGACCCGATGGGAAAATATGATCCTCCGATCGAGATAACGGTTGTCAAGGGTTTCGACGACCCGAAGTTCGACAAAGGAGACAGCATTGACAACAATCCTTTCACCCGCCTTTATTCCTCGGACCTGGGCATCAAGTACAAGTATTTATGGACGACCTCGGGGGCCCAGTTTCAGCAAAAAATGACGTTGAGCATCGCGAGCGGAGATCTTCCGGATTTCATGCCGCTTACCCCGCAGCAATTCAACATGTGCCTTAAGAACGGCATGCTTGCGGATATTACCGATGTGTTCGGGCAATACGCGTCTGAGGAAATCAAGAAGAATTTCGCTTCCGTGCCGGATTCCATGGCGCTGGCCAAGGTGGATGGCAAGCTCATGGCGCTGCCGCAATTCCAGGGGACGGTCGATCAGACCCAGTTCCTGTGGGTGCGTCAGGACTGGCTTAAAAAGCTGGGGCTTCCCAACCCGAAAACGATGGACGATGTGTACAGGATCATGGAAGCTTTCGCGAAGGACGATCCGGACGGCGACGGGAAAAACGATACCGTCGGGCTGGTCGCGGAAAAAGGCATCGTGGAAGATAACTGGGCCAGCCTTTTGGGATT
>DHAI01000085.1:4646-5978 GCA_002397355.1 Ruminococcaceae bacterium UBA4958
GGGCCAGCCTTTTGGGATTCTTTGAAGGCTTCCATGCCTATCCGACCGGCTGGGTCAAGAAATCGGACGGAACGCTGCAGTTCGGCGCCATCCAGCCCGAGGCCAAAGCGGCGCTGGAAAAGCTTCAGCAGTTATACAAAGACGGATTTTTAGACAAGGAGTTCGCGGTGATGACTCCTCAGAAGAGCATAGAGGCGTTGGTCTCGGAGAAAGCGGGGATGGTTTACTCCGGTTTGTCCGCGCCGATCACGGTGAAGGACCTCAGCACGAAAAATCCGAAAGCCGAGTTTGTCCCGTATCCGCTTCCGTCGGTCGACGGCCAGGCGGCGAGCAACATGATTCAGACTACGGTCGGCACGTTCTTCGGCGTAAATAAAAAGAGCAAAAACCCCGAAGCGATGATCAAGATGATGAACCTGATGAAAGTCAAAGGGACCGACCGGGAGCTTTCCGTCACGAAAGCCGGAAATGAGATTTGGATGTATAACGTCGATCTGCCCGGCGTAACCAGCCCCACTAAGAACTACGACTGTTACGTCGATATTCAGGAGGCGTTCTCCAAGAATGATCCGTCCAAGTTGAACGCCGAAGAGAAGCAATATTACGATTACATTGTCAAGTACAATAAGGGTGACAATTCGGACAACATGGCGTTCGGGTACGCAAAGGTATTCGGCCCCGGGCAGAGTTCCGGCAACGTCATCGACGCGTATATGAAGAACAAGCTGATGCTGTCCAGCGCGTTCGGCGGCATCCTTTCCGACAAGAACCAGTCGAAGACCAGCATCCTGAAATCGTTGCGGGACGAGACGTACACGAAAATCATTATGGGCGAGGAGCCCGCGGAAAAATTCGACGATTTCGTAAAGATGTGGTATTCTCAGGGCGGAACGGACATCACAAAAGAAGTCAACGAATCGAACGGCTCTCAGAAATAAGCGTCCGGAGGATCTTTGGGATATCGAAACAGGAAGGAAAGATATTACTCTTCCCTTCCTGTTTTAAAGAGAGGCTACATATGAATCGGAATAAATTCAAAAGACAGCTTCCGCTGTATTTCATGCTTATACCGGGCGTGCTTGTGGTGCTGGTCTACAATTACTTGCCAATGATCGGGCTTATCATAGCGTTTCAGGATTTTGTCCCGGGCGAGGGCTTCTTCCGTTCGGAATGGGTGGGGTTGGACAACTTCAAATATCTTTTTGGCATGAACAATTTTCCCCGCGTGATATGGAACACGATATATATCGCGGCCGCGAAGATTCTCCTTATGATCGTCGTCCCCGTCGTCTTTGCGCTTCTGCTCAACGAGATCAGGAACAAGCATTTTAA
>DHAI01000085.1:6059-7516 GCA_002397355.1 Ruminococcaceae bacterium UBA4958
CAGGAACAAGCATTTTAAACGCGGCGTTCAGACGGCTATCTATTTGCCGCATTTCCTCTCCTGGATTATCCTGGCTGGAATATTGATCGACATACTCTCTCCCAGCACGGGGATGATCAATCAGGTGATAAAATTTTTCGGCGGCAAGCCGATCTTTTTTCTGGGAGATAACAAATGGTTTCCAACCGTCGTCATCGCGTCGGACGTCTGGAAAGAGTTCGGATATGGCACCATCATCTATTTGGCGGCCCTGACGGGCATCGATCCGGGATTATACGAAGCGGCCTATGTGGATGGGGCGGGAAGATGGCGCCAGTTGCTGCATGTCACGCTCCCCGGCATTACCCCGATGGTCGTCCTGATGACCACACTGTCCATAGGCGGTATTTTGGGCGCGAACTTTGACCAGATTTTCAATTTGTACAGCCCTGCCGTTTATGAAAGCGGCGATGTGCTGGATACCCTGATCTACCGGATCGGTTTGGTTGACGCGCAGTTCAGCCTGTCCACTGCGGCCAGCCTGTTCAGGTCCCTGGTCGGTCTGGTTTTGACCGTGGTGTCATATAAGACGGCGCATAAGCTGACCGGGTACCGTCCTTTCTGAGTGAGGTGGGAAGTTTAAGATGCATTATCAAAAGACGATTGCGGGAAGCATTGCGAACGCGTTGATATATTTTGTCCTGATTTTAGGGGCGCTGAGCTGTGTTTTGCCGTTGATCAATGTTCTGGCAATCTCCTTCAGCTCCAGTGTCCCGGCAACCGCGGGCCAGGTAAAACTGCTGCCGGTGGGTTTCACCGTTAACGCCTATCAGTATGTGCTGGAGAAAAAAGAGTTCGTGGAAGCCTTGTGGGTTTCCGTCGAACGGGTCGTTTTGGGTTTGACGATCAACACCGTTTTTACCGTGATTACGGCGTATCCCCTGTCGAAAACGAAGAGCAGGTTTCAGCCCAGGAATGTCTTCATGTGGTATTTTGTCGGGGCGATGCTGTTCTCCGGCGGATTGATTCCGACATACCTCATGGTTTCTGCGACCGGACTGATGGGAAGCATTTTTTCGCTGATTATTCCGGGAGCTCTGCCGATCTGGAACATGATTATCCTGATCAATTTTTTCAGGGAATTGCCTGGGGAAATTGAAGAAGCCGCGCTAATCGACGGCGCGGGGCATTTTACGGCGCTGACGAAAATTTACGTGCCCCTTTCCAAGCCGGCTCTCGCAACACTGGCGCTGTTCACCATCGTGGGGCATTGGAACAACTGGTTCGACGCGCTCATTTATATCAACCGCCCGGAAAATTATCCGCTGCAGACCTATCTCCAGACCGTGCTTACAAAGCAGGACTACAGCGTGGCCGCGACGATAAGCTCGATAGGCAACCTTTCGGACCGGACGATTAAAGCGGCGCAGATTATCATCGGCTCCATCCCGATCTTTATGGTTTATCCTTTCCTGCAA
>DHAI01000085.1:7667-9181 GCA_002397355.1 Ruminococcaceae bacterium UBA4958
ATCCTTTCCTGCAAAAATATTTTACGCAGGGAATCGTGATGGGAAGCGTAAAGGGGTGACTCGTCTTGAAAGCCGCGGCGAAATACCGCAAAATAGTCTGAAATCCGCATAAGAGGCCGTGCGTTTCAATATCCGCGGCTCCTTCAAAAATCCGACGTAAGCGGGAAAAACAGCGCCCGGCCGATTTCCGGCCGGGCGCTGCCGCGTTTCCGCAGTCGTTTGGGCGTTTTTCCGCGGGGACGGGAAAAACCGGGCCTTTCGCCGGCCGATTTTCACCCCGCGCTGTCGGCGCCGAAGCGGTAGAGCGTCATGCTGGTCTGTCCGTTCGTGCCGCCGCCGTACTCGGAGGCGTCGACCTTCACGGCGTTCTCCTCCACGTACGAGACGAGCTCGGAGCTTCCGCCCATGCCGCCTCCGGACGAGACCATCACATATGTGATCTTGCCTTCCTGCACAAGCTGTTTGAACCGCGCGAGCGTCAGCGCGTTGTCGGTGCCGAGAAAGCCGCCGCTGGCCACGGCCGGGAGGCCGGTGTCCACGATGAACTGCGCCACGTCGTTCGCGCGCTGCCCCACGACGAGGTAGCTCCCCGTTTTGTAGTGCTTCACCAGGTAGTCCTCCAGCTTCTGCGTGGCGCTGTCGTTCCCGGTGAAAGCCCCCTGGTTCGCCGTCATGCCCGGGGTTTTCGACGTTTCGGCGAGCTCCGGCCCGGCGTAGGGCATCGTGACGTTTTCACAGACGTACAGCGTCGCCGTCAGCGACCAGTAGAACGATCCCGCGAGGAGCGAAACGCCCATCAGGCCGGCTGCCGCGAACGCCAGCGCGCGTTTCGGCCGGAGCAGGTGGGCCGCCATCAGCGCAAGCGCGGCGGCGCCGGCAACCGCGATCACCGGGAAGAGCGTCGCGCGCAGCGCCTCGTAGTACGTCCAGACGTACCAGGCCGAGAACCCGGCGCCGAAGAGCGTGCAGAGCGGCATCAGCCACTGCCTCCAGCCCCTGCGCTCCCGGAATTCGCGCAGCATCTCCGGGAAGCCGATGCCGGCGACGCCGGCAATACCGGGTGCCAGCATGCACAGGTAGTACCGGTGGTAGAACGAGGCGAAGCTGAAGAATCCCCCGACCGCGGCGAGCCACACGATCCAGAAAAGGAGCACGCCCTGCTTCGGCGTCAGCTTTTTCCCCTTCGGTCTGTGCAGACACGCGAGGATGCAGAAAAGAGCCGGGATCAGCAGCCACGAGGCCTGCCCGTACATGCTCTGCTGCCACAGGCGGAACGGCCCCGCCGTGCCGATGTCGTTGCCGACGGCGGTGCCCCGGCCGCCGCCGAAACCGTCGCCGCCGTTTCCGGGCATTTGCCCGCCGAAGGGGCTGCCGTTGTTCCCGTTCGCGGGCGGCGTTCCGTTCGCCGGGGACCGCGCCCCGGCGCGGTTGCCCTGCCCGGCGGTCCCGGGCATATTGTTGTTCCACCCGTTTTGCCCGCCGCGGTTCCGGCTGCCGTCCGTCCCGTTCCGGTT
>DHAI01000085.1:9351-10377 GCA_002397355.1 Ruminococcaceae bacterium UBA4958
GCCCGCCGCCGCGCGCCATGCCGCCCATGCCGCCGCTGACGCGCTCCATGCCGTTGTGGCCGAAGATGAGCTGCCACTCGGTGTTGTTGGTGGAGCTGCCCACATAGGGCCGCCCGGAAGCGGGCGTCAGGTCCACGGCCGCCGTCCACGCGAACGAGACGCCCCCGAGGATCGCGAGGCTGGCAAGGCACGCGAGCAGCCGTTTGCCCATCTTTTGCTTCGAGCAGAGCAGGTAAAAGACGCCCACGGACGGAAGGATCATGTAGGCCTGCAGCATTTTGATGTTGAATCCCAGGCCGATCATGGCGGCGCAGAAAAACAGATCCCGGAGCCTGCCCGTGTCCACGGCGCGGAACAGGAACCAGGCTGCGACCAGCAGAACGAGGATAAGCTGCATGTCCATGGTGTTGTTGCGCGAGGAGACGACCACGGCCGGCGTCAGCGCGAAGACGAGCGACGCGGTCAGCCCGGCCGGCCGGCCGAAGCGCTTCGCCGTGAGGATGTACATCATCACGCTGGAGGCCGCGCCGGCCAGCGCCTGCGGCAGCAGCATGGCCCAGCCGTGGTAGCCGAAAACCATCACGAAGAGCGCCTGCACCCACAGGCCCACGGGCGGCTTATCCACCGAGACGAGCCCCGCCGGGTCGAAGGAGATGTAAAAGAAGTTGTGCCAGCTCTGCGTCATGCTCCGGATGGCGGCGGCGTAATAGGCGTTCCCGTAGCCGAGCCGCCCGATCCCGTAAAAGTTCAGACAGAAGGAGAGCAGCGCGATGCCGCAGAGCGCGAGCAGGGGAAGCTTTTCCCGGAAACGCTCGTTCCCGCTCCGCGTCCGGGCAGTCCGCTTCTTTGGAACCGATTGTTCTTCCATGAGATTCACCTCTGTTGTTTTTCGGTTTTTTATCCTACGCCGCAGTTATTGCGCCGCCGTGAAACAAATTTGAACCGACCATGAGAGATTTTTTCACGGCGGGGAACTCCCTTGCAATGGGAGGAAAAACCCTGTAAACTATGCTTGAGGGGAATCGG
>DHAI01000085.1:10628-12254 GCA_002397355.1 Ruminococcaceae bacterium UBA4958
GGCATGGCGCTTTTCGCGCGCAACCCCGGCGGCGCGCCGGCCAACGCGATGGCCATGGCGGCCAGGCTCGGCCGGAAAACCGCGTTCATCGGGAAGGTGGGGGACGACGATTTCGGGAGGTTCCTCGTCGCTTCCGTCGCCGCCGCGGGCGTCGACGTCTCCGGCATGGTGAAGACGCGGGAGGCGCCGACCACCCTGGCGTTCGTCCAGCTGGACGAAAACGGGGACCGCTCCTTCAGCTTTTACCGCAGGCCCGGCGCGGATATCTGCCTGCGCGCGGACGAGGTGAAAAAGGAGTTGCTCGAAGACTGCGCGATTTTCCACTTCGGCTCCGTCTCCCTGACGGACGAGCCCTGCCGCGGCGCGACGCTGGAGTCCGCCGGGGCGGCGAAACGCGCCGGCGCGCTCGTGAGCTTCGACCCGAACTACCGCCCGCCGCTCTGGGGGGACGAGCAAAGGGCGAAACGGGAGATGCTCGCCGCTCTGCCGCTCGCGGACCTCGTGAAGGTTTCCGGGGAGGAAATGGCCCTGCTTACGGGAGAGACGGACCCGCGCGCGGGAGCGGAAAAGCTCGCCTCCCGCGGCGCCGTGCTGGTGGCGGTCACGCTGGGGCCGCGCGGCTCGTTTTACCGCACGGAGCGCGCGAACGGCTTTGTGCCGGCCCGCCGGGTGGAAGCGGTGGACACCACGGGCGCGGGCGACGCGTTCTGGGGCGCGCTGCTGAGCCGGATCTGCGGGAAAACGCGGGAGCGGCTCCGCGCCGTGCCCGCCTCGGAGTGGGAGAGCGCCTTCGCCTTCGCGAACGCCGCCGGAACTCTCACCGTCACCAAGGCGGGAGCGATCCCGGCCATGCCCTCCCTCCGCGAGGTGGAGGCTTTCGCCGCGGGCTGAGACCGGCCGGCGGCATGCGCCGGTGCGCAGGAATCCCCGGGCGCGGTTTTTTCCGCACCCGGGGATTCCTGCAACTGATTGTATTTAGTAAGTAATCATATACGGAACGGATTACGGCCTTCCCTCGTCGGGGCGGAAAGCGGCGTTCCGCGCGATCCGCTCCTCGCCGAGCCGCAGGATGGTCGCGTTCGCCCAGTCCCAGGCCTGCCGCGCCTTCGCGGCGGTGCAGTCCGTCAGGTAGCGCTCCGCCGCCGCGGGGGAGGCCTGCGCGAGACGCTTCCAGACGTCCTCCTCCGTTTCGGCCTCGGCGTCCCACCGGCGCTCCATGTCCCGGATGGACGCGCGGATGGGGCCGGCCGTGCCCCCGTAGTCGAATTCCGTGAAGTACCGCACGGTCTGGAAAGCCCAGAAGGCCCGTGAGGGACGGTACGCGAAATCGTCCCCGGCGGGGTGGAAATGCGTCTGCTGCGCCGTTTCCGGGTCGTACCAGGCGTAGCCTTCCGGCGCCGCGGAGATGCCGAGGTACCACGGTACGTAAGGGCTGACGCACGGCAGGGGCGAGGCGCGCAGGACGCGCGTCAGCGCCGGCGTTTCGGCGAACGCGACGACGCAGCTCTCCGCCGTGATGCAGGAGCATATCGTGAAGCGGCTTCCCTCGCCCATGTGCGGGTTGCATCCGTATCTGCGCGCGGCGTCGTCCTCCGTGCCCTCGTAGTGCGAGCGCAGGACGCGCTT
>DHAI01000085.1:12489-12733 GCA_002397355.1 Ruminococcaceae bacterium UBA4958
CTCCGGCACCCTGCCGAGCAGCAGGCGCCACGCGCCGCGCGCGCGGACGATATTGACGGGCCTGTCGCCGCCCTCCTGGTAGGCCGCGGCGAAATCGAAGTCCGCAAAGCTGCCCTCTTCCGCGGGGCGGTACCAGCCGTTCCGGGCGGCGTATTCCGCCAGGTCCGGCGAGAAGTACCAGTTTTTGTGCTCCGTGTCGTTCCAGTCCACGCCGTGGATGGTGTACCAGTTCGGGATGTAGAGC
>DHAI01000085.1:12949-13523 GCA_002397355.1 Ruminococcaceae bacterium UBA4958
TCGTCCTTGTCCGCGATTTCGTAGGAGCGGGCGCTCCGGTAGCCGAACTGCTCCACGAGGCTGACGGCCAGCTCCACGCCCTCGCGCGCGGTCTTCGCGCGCTCCGCCACCAGCCGCCGCAGGCCGTACCCGATGGACGCCTCCGGCTTCCGGCCTTCCGGCACGCGGCAGGGGACGCACGAATCGCTGACGACCGCCACGCCCCATTCGTTCACAAAAGTGTCGGAGTAGGGCATCGCCGTGTTGGGCGAGCGCATCTCCGACCAATGGTAGGCGTAGGTTTCCTCCACCTGCGGGATGATCGCGTCCCCGTCGCCGAAACGCACGGTCTCGCCGGGCAGATGCTTTTTGCGCGGCACATGGTATACCTGCGCGACCACGTGATAGTCGTCCTCGTTGTGCCCGAGGATGACGCGGCCGGTCGCGGAGGCGTCTTTTCCCACGAGGACGCAGCTGCAGTTGAACTGGATGGGGGATTCCGGATAAAATTCCATATCGGATTTCCTTTCGCTGTTTAAGATACTGCCGCGCGGGCGGGGCGGCGTTACCCCTGCGCGGATTTCGGGAAGATGCG
>DHAI01000007.1:0-128 GCA_002397355.1 Ruminococcaceae bacterium UBA4958
ACCCACAGGCACACGCAAATGCGAAAACTATGTTAAGGAGGACAAAAAAGCATGAAAAAAACAGGCAAGGTTCTTTCCCTGGTGCTTTCTCTTGCACTTGTGGCATCGAGCCTGACGGCGACTTTCGC
>DHAI01000007.1:260-2306 GCA_002397355.1 Ruminococcaceae bacterium UBA4958
AGTGGAACTTGCAAGTGACACGGTTTATCTCTCCAATGACAGCGCAAGCAAGAGCACGCTGACAGCAGACCTGACAAGCTTTCTTAGCGGATCGGGCATTGAGTCGGCAAAGTCCGCAAGCGGCGTCGATTTGACGAGCACCGGCACGATTTCCCTGAAAGAAATCGCCGTCGCATCCGGCAGCAGCTTAATTGCCGTCGATTCGGGAAACACCATTAAGCTGCTAGACAATACCAAAACCGGCTCTGCCCTTGTTGCCGCCCGTTACACCGGCTCCTATACGAAGGCCGATGGTACGACGGCGAGTGTCGGCGGCGTTGCTAATCTGAAAGTTGTCATTCTTGCGAAAGGCACCGTAAAGATTGGTAAAGCAGCGGATACCGTAGCAACGGGTTCTACTCCGGCTGCGCTTGACACATTGCCGAAGAACAAGGCCACTGCCAATAAGATTGATGGTTCTGTCTATACTCTTGCTCCTGATGGTACGGCGAGTGCGCTGGCAAAGTGGACTGCACAGGAAGTCGTTACTACAGCGACGGCAGACAAGTATTTCGTAGAAAAAGATAATGCCGGTGCTGACCTTACTGTTAGTGACACAACATTTACTCTCACAACAAATGCTGTGGCGGTTGCTGACACGAATGTCAACGTAACGGCGAAGCTTGGTGAAGATGCTGCTGTAAAGGCAAACGCGACAACAAAGATTGAAAATCGTGTTGCTGTGGACATCAGCGGCGCTTATATCAATGGCCTCAATGGCAGGCTTTATATCGCCGCTAATCAGACTCCGGTAGATACTGATGTCCCCATTGACGGTGTCGATGAAATCGAAAATATTGGTGCAGTAACCGTCATTCAGGGCAATGTTAAGAAAATTACTACTGGCGGTGAACTTACTGTAAATTATGGTTCTGTTGCCGAAGCTACCAGCGTAGGTGCTACAATTAATAATGGTAGTATTGGCAAGTTGACTTCGACCGGCGCTGTTACGGTAAACGGTGGTAGTGTTGCGACGATTGACGCTGACAACCAAACCATAACGGTCGATGCGACGAACGATAAAATTGCCGCTTCGGTCGGTACAGTAGAAAAAGCTGCGACTTTAACTGTTGGTAGTGCCAGCACGAAGGCTGCTACAAAAGTTGTAAAGGCTACAGCTACGACAATCAACCTGAATGGGGCGAAAGCTTCCATTGGTACGATTGACACCAACAAGGCTGTAACAACCGTCACTTATGGTGATGATTATAGTGGTGAGGGCGTTGCGCTGGCTAACGTTTCTTCAGAAGCTCTGCCGCAAATTACAGTTGCTTCTGGATCGGACGTTACCTACAGCAAACCTGTTACCGCTGGTGCAATTAACGTAGTTGGTAAACTCACATTTAAGGATCAGGCCAATATCGCCGGTTTGAGCGGCTCCGGCACAGTCGAATTTGTTCCTGGAAAGCTTTACACGACCGGCAACATCTACGGGGTTACGCTCCAGGCTGCAGGTGGAAAGGTCACTGCAGGCCAGACGCTTTTCACGGCTCCGCTTTACACGGTCGATGAAAGTGGCTTTATCGGGAAGGGCTTTACGGTAAAGAAAGAATCCGGCGAAAAACTTGATACGTTTAAGGTTGACGAAGTTACCTTCTATGGTATTGAGTTTACAGTCACTTCCGATAAACTTGCAGTGGGTCAGACGAAGACCTATACGGCTACTGCCTATCCGGTAGGCCAGCCGCTCCCAGAAGGTGCGACGATTAAGCTGACATTTGATGGCAGCGACGATTATTTCTCCTTCAAGGATAACGGTAATGGCACAGCTACTGTGTCGGCTCTGAAGTATGAGAATATCTTCACTTCTCTGAACAAAGGCACCATTACTGCTACGTTGTATGATTCCAATGGTTATCAGATGTATTCTTACAGCACTCCGACGTGTGCTCTGACTATCACGGATAAGCCGACCTATGTTTCTGATACAACCGGCACCTACAACATGGTGGTCGGCCAGTCCTACACGTTCAAGATCACCGCTTCCGACGGTTCTCTCCCGCCGTT
>DHAI01000007.1:2480-3255 GCA_002397355.1 Ruminococcaceae bacterium UBA4958
AAGGTAACCGGAGCCAAGGTTGGCGACTACGGCGTGTATGTCGGCGGCAGAGTTTGCATCCTGCACATCACTTCCGGCATTAAGTCCGATACGACGAAAGTGACGATTGCGAACGGCAAGACCTATCAGTTCAAGATCACGAAAGATGCTAAATCTGCTTCCGCTCCGCAATTTGTGGTTGCCAATGTCGGCGCGATCAAACCGGTCGATGTACAGGGCAATGATTACTTCTACAAGGTAACGAACAACGGCAGAACCGGCGACGTCGGCGTTTATGTCAACGGACCGAAGATCGCTGTCATTACCTTCACGAAGTAAGACCTGACCCCTTACGAAAAAGGTTTATGAGTTAGTTGGCTGTATTTGCGTAGCGGCGGCTGCGCTTCGCGAGGCCGCCGCACAGTGCTGAAACTGGTGTTCCCCTCCGTCCGGCGACGGAGGGGAACTGTTTTCCGGCAAAGGAAGCCGCCCCTCCCGCCTTTCGGCGGGAGGGGCGGCCCTTTTCTGCCGGTCTGCGGTCAGGCGCCGAGCGCCGTCCCCGGGTAGTACCACGCGAGGATCTCGCGGTAGCCCGCGCCCTGCCGCGCCATGCTTTCGGCCCCAACCTGGCTCATGCCCACGCCGTGGCCGTAGCCCCGCACCGTGAACCGGAAGCCGTCCTTCGTGTGCTGCGCGGTGAAGGCGGCGCTGCGCAGCCCCAGGGCCTGCCGCATCTGCCCCCCCGTGAGCGTCTCGCCCCCCACCGCGACCGTCTTCACCGTGCCGGCCTGCGTGC
>DHAI01000007.1:3479-7720 GCA_002397355.1 Ruminococcaceae bacterium UBA4958
TCTTCGTCGGAAAAGGCCGCTTCCGTCTGGTACCCGCCCGCGAACGCGTCGCCGGGGCTGGCGACGGAGACCAGGTAGGCGCACTTCCCGCCCCACACGTCCTGCGCGTCCTCCGTCTGCCCCGGCGAGATCGCGAAGTAGGTCGTGTCGGCGAGCGCGCCGTCGTAGCGCAGCACCTGCCCCGCCGTCGCCGCGGCCGCGCCGTGCACGGCGGCGTAGTATTTGTCGTAGGAGGCCCCCCACCGCTGCTTCATCTTTTCGGGCGTCAGATAGCTCTCCACCTCGAAGTCGCTTTCCTCCCCGGCGGACGCGCGGCTCTGCTGCCGCAGGCGGCCGTAATAGGTGCGCGCCGCCACCGCCTGGGCTTTCAGGGCCTCCGCCGGCGCTTCCGGCGAAAGCTCCGTTGCGACGGTCGCCGTGACGAAATCCTCGTCGTCCACGGTGAGGATCCGCTGGGTGGAAAGGTCCTTTACCCGGAACTGCGTGGCGCTTGCTTTCGGGGCCGCCTTGCCCTGCCCGGTCTGCTTTTTCGCCCCGCCCAGCGCGAGCAGGGGCAGCAGCATCATCGCGAGAAAGAAAACGATTGCGAGGGAAACTTCGCCGCGGTTCCTTTTCATTTCATAATCCTCCCTGAAAATGACGTTGCGGAAGCGGCGCGGTTCTGGAACGGGCGTCTGCGGGAAAGAAAGCGATGAAATACGAATCGCGCGCTCCGCAAAATTGCAGAAAGAGCCGAAAATCCGGCTCCGCTTGACTTTAATGGGGCGATGGGATAGAATAAGCGCAAGAAAATTCCATAATCTTGCAGGCCGCCGGATAAAATGATTCTGCGGACGGCTTTATTTTTGATTGGGGGAAACGATGGCATGGAACCGGAAAAAACCGCGCTTGGCGGCTCGAGCCCCGAGCTGAAGGCGCTCTGCGACGAGTACCGTCAAAACAACAGGATCGACCCGGCGGATTTCGATCTCTACAATGTGAAGCGCGGCCTCCGGAATCCGGACGGCACGGGCGTCATGGCCGGCCTTACGCTGATCTGCAACGTGCACGGCTACCTGATCGACGACGCCGTCCGCGTTCCGGACAAGGGCTGCCTGACCTACCGCGGCATCGACGTGAACGAGATCGTGAACGCCTGCGCGGCGGAAAACCGCTTCGGCTTCGAGGAGGTCTGCTGGCTGCTGCTTTTCGGCAAGCTGCCGACCCGCCGGCAGCTTGACCGCTTTTGCAGCGTGCTGAACGGCTGCCGCGAGCTCCCGGAGTACTTCGCGGAGGACATGATTATCAAGGCGCCCTCCAAAAATGTGATGAATAAGCTTGCGCGTTCCGTCCTGGCGTTGTATTCTTATGATGACAACCCCGACGACACCTCGCTGGAAAACAATATGCGCCAGTCCATCCAGCTCATCGCCAGGCTCCCCACCATCATGACGTACGCCTACCAGGTGAAGCGCCGCCATTACGATAAGCAGAGCATGTACTTCCACCCCATCGACCCCTCGCAGTCCACGGCGGAGTCGATCCTGAACGCGATCCGCCCGGACCGCGTTTTCACGGACGCGGAGGCGAAGCTGCTCGACATCTGCATGATGGTCCACGCCGAGCACGGCGGCGGCAACAACTCCACGTTCGCCACGCGCGCGCTGTCCTCCACCGGGACCGACATCTATTCGGCCATCGCTGCCGGCATCGGCTCCCTGAAAGGCCCGCGCCACGGCGGCGCGAACCACCGCGTCATGATGATGATGGACGAGCTGATGGAGAACGTGAAGGACTGGGAGGACGACGACGAGGTCTCGGCGTGGCTGGCGCGCGTCCTGCGCGGCGAGGTTTCCGACCATACCGGCCTCATCTACGGCATCGGCCACGCGGTCTACACGCTCTCCGACCCCCGCGCCGTCATCCTGCGCCGCTCTGCGCGCGCCCTCGCCGGGAAGCGCGGGCTGGAGAAGAAGTTCGAGCTGTTCGAGCGCGTGGAGCGCCTCGCGCCGCAGGTGTTCGCCCGCGTGACGGGGAAGAAGAAGGTTGTCTGCGCGAACGTCGATTTTTACTCCGGGCTGGTTTACGAGATGCTCGGCATACCGTCCGACCTGTATACGCCTCTGTTCGCCGTTTCGCGGATCGCGGGCTGGTGCGCCCACCGCATGGAGGAGCTGGAGACCTGCGGGCGGATCATGCGGCCGGCGTATCGTTCCCTGTCCGTGAGCAGGCCCTATGTGCCGATTGAAAAAAGGGAGGATTAGTCTGGAATGATGAAGAGGAAGCGCGGTTGGATCGCGTTTTTTGCGGCTCTTGCCGCGGTGCTGCCGATGAAGCTGTACGCGGCCTTTTTCCTGGTGGACGGCGAAACGGGATTTTACAGCGACGGCGGGAAGCTTGCCGGCGCGGCCGCGCTGCTCGCCGCCGCGGCCGTGGCGGCTTTCTGGCTGCTGACCCGCGGGGCGGCCCCGGCAGGAGCTTCCGCGCCGCGGAGCAGCATGCTGGCCGCGGTGCTCGCGGGGGTGTCCGGCGTTGTGCTGGCGGGGCAGTCGGCGGTGGCGCTCGCGGGCCGCGACGCCTCCCGCACGGTGATGGACAATATTTTTCTTGCCGCCGGTTTTCTTGCCGCCGTCTCGTTCCTGATGGCCGGGTACGGCTTTGCCTCCGGCGAGGCGACGCTCCGCCGCCATCCCCTGCTGGCGCTGCTTTCCTCCGTGTGGGGGTGCCTCGGCCTCGTCGCCATGTTTGTGGATTACGCGTCCACCGTGAACCGTCTGGAGAACGTCTACCATACATTTACGGCTGCGTTTCTCCTTTTATTCCTCTTTTCTCAGGCGAGGGTGCTCTCCGGCGTGGGCGCGGAGCAGGGCGCGCCGCGCTTGTTCCCGTTCGGCCTTTCCGCCCTGCTGCTCGCGGTCACGGACGCGGTGCCGAACCTCGCGCTTTTCTTCGCCGGCCGGCCTGCGCTCGGCTCCTCTCCGGGGAATCTTTATTTCGCCTGTCTCGTGATCGCCGTATATATCGCGGCATACCTTCCCATGCTGTTCCATAGCGGGGCGGAAGCGGCCGAGGCGGCGCCGGTTGCCCGCGCGGCGGCGGGGGACGGGCCTTCGGGCGGCGTTCCCGCCGCGCGGAGCGCTTCCGACGACTGCCTCGCGGATTGCCTGGCGTTCCTCCGCACCGCCTATCCGTGCGAGGAAGGGTTTTCCGCCGTCGTCGGAAAAGACGCCCAGGCCGCCCCGGAAGCCGGGGATAGTTAAATAAGTATCAAAAAAACCTTGTAAAAAGCCGCCGGATGCTATAAAATAAGAATGCAGCAATGATTAAATAAAAAATCAGGAGGTTTTATTTATGTCAATTCGCGTTGGCATCAACGGATTCGGCCGGATCGGCCGTCTCGTTTTCCGTGCCGCGGTAGCCAAGCCGGAAACCTTTGAGATCGTCGGGATCAACGACCCGTTCATTGATCTTGACTACATGGTCTATATGGTTAAATACGACACGATGCACGGCCATTTCGACGGCGACATCAAGGCCGAGGGCGGCAAGCTGGTCGTGAACGGCCATAAGATCGACGTCTATGCCGAAAAGAACCCCGAGGATATTCCGTGGGGCAAGATCGGCGCCGAGTATGTCGTCGAGTCCACGGGCGTTTTCGCAACGACGGAAAAGGCTTCCGCCCACCTGAGGGCCGGTGCGAAGAAGGTCGTCATCTCCGCCCCCGCGAAGGACAAGGAAACCCCGACCTTCGTCTGCGGCGTCAACCTCGACAAGTACACCAAGGACATGAAGGTCGTCTCCAACGCTTCCTGCACCACGAACTGCCTGGCCCCGCTGACGAAGGTCATCAACGACAAGTTCGGCATCGTGGAGGGCCTGATGACGACGGTCCACTCCACCACGGCCACCCAGAAGACCGTCGACGGCCCCTCCAAGAAGGATTGGCGCGGCGGCCGCGCGGCTTCCGGCAACATCATCCCCTCCTCCACCGGCGCGGCGAAGGCGTGCGCTCTCGTCATCCCGGAAGTCAAGGGCAAGCTGACCGGCATGTCCATGCGCGTCCCGACGCTGGACGGCTCCGTGGTTGACCTGACCGTCAGCCTGAAGACGCCCACGACCTACGACGAGATCTGCAAGACCGTCAAGGAAGCCTCCGAGGGTTCCATGAAAGGCGTCCTCGCCTATACGGAAGACGCCATCGTCTCCTCCGACATTCTGGGCGATCCCCACACCTCCATTTTCGACGCGAAGGCCGGCATCAT
>DHAI01000027.1:0-1446 GCA_002397355.1 Ruminococcaceae bacterium UBA4958
CCTGATCGTAAAAGCTCAAACCGGACGCCGCCACCGCCTGCCGGTAATACTTGGGGACCTGCCCGATCTCCCGGAACTCGTCGCTGACGCCGAGGATCATCCTTTTGCTGACATATTGCTGGACGTTTTTCCGGAGCTCCTCCGCATAAACGGCGATCTGCCTTTGGCGGGCGTCCCGCTCGGTATCCGGCTGAAACGCGAAAACGATAAACAGGTCTTTCTTGTAGGGGAAAAACAGCGTCCCCATCTGGTACCGCCTAACGATGTCCTCCAGCAGATGCTGAAGCATGACCTCCTCCACCTGCGAATTGATGGTATTTCCGTCCGCGTCGCACTGGTCGATCAGCTTGACGATGCCGATGGCATAGATTTCCTCTTCCCTCGGCTGTGGAGACAAGGCGGCGTAAGGGCTTTCGGGGCCCATCGAACGGAGATTCGGGCCGATCTTCCTGACGAGCTTCGCGATCTCTCCCATCAGGACTTCCTCGGTAATCTCGTGCTTCAGGATGTAGCCGTCCGCGCCCAACCGCATCGCCCGCCGCAGGTATTCAAAATCCTTATGGCAGGTAATGATGAGGATCCCGCGGGCAAGCCCCTCTTTTTTCACCACTTCGATGAATTTTAGGCCGTCCATCTCCGCCATCTCGATATCCGTCAGGACGATGTCTACCCCGGCGTCCGATTCCCTCAAAAACCGCAACGCGTCCGCAGCGAGGCTGAAAACCCCCGCGATCCGGATCTCCGCCTTGTTTTCAAAGAACGACTGGATGCCGACCCTCGCCAGGACCTCGTCGTCCACGATAATTATGTTAATCATGCATGCGGTTCCTTCTTCACAACAGGCAGCCTGTAATCGACGACAGTGCCTTTCCCGGTTTCGCTGGAGATTTCCAGGCCGTAAGGCGGCCCGTACTCCAGCGCGATGATCTGCTCGATATTGTGCAGGCCGATATTGGAGTGCCTCGGTTTTGCGTCAAACGCGTTTTCCCGCCACCTCCGGACGTCGAACCCCGTTCCGTTGTCGCTGACGGAAACGTGCAGATTCCCGTCCCTCCAAGCTCGGATCCGGATGGTGCCATCGGGTTCCTTTCCCTTTCCGAAGCCGTGGACGACGGCGTTTTCCACCACGGGCTGGATCAGGAACTTGGGGATGACGCAGTCTTTCGCCTCGTCGTCCGCCTCGATCTCCAGCTGAAAGTTCAGGAACCGCGCTGTCTGGATCACGACATAGCTGCGGATCAGGTCCAGCTCGTCCCGCAGGGTGTAGCCGCCGTCGTTCGCTTTCGTGGCGTTCATCAGAATATGGATCAGCGAATCAGTGAGTTCCCGGATATTCTCCTGCCTGTTGATCACCGCCATCCACCGTATAGTGTTCAGCGAATTATAGATAAAATGAGGATTGAGCTGCGCGACCAGGGCCTGCATCCTAAAATCGTTCTTTTCCCC
>DHAI01000027.1:1469-5332 GCA_002397355.1 Ruminococcaceae bacterium UBA4958
GAATATTCTCCTGCCGGTTGATTACTGCCATCCACCGTATGGTGTTCAGCGAATTATAAATAAAATGGGGACTGAGCTGCGCGATCAGGGCCTGCATCTTAAAATCATTCTTTTCCCTGCTCTCCTTTTCATTCTTCAGCATGAGGTTCCTGATATCGGAGATCATCTCGTTAAAATGATCCGAAAGCTTCTGAATCTCCTTCACCGACTCAAACTGAATCCTGACATCCGCATCTCCTTTCGCAAAACGGTCGGTGACGCCGATCATCCGGTCCAGGGGGCGGAACACGCAGTTCTGCAGAAGGATGAACATAAAGCACAGAAACAGCAGGTCGATCCCCGAGACGGCGACGATCACCTGCCGGATCGGCACCAGCCCGCTCAGCATATCCGCGACCGGGATGGTGCTGATCAGGACCCAGCTGTTGTTTTGGAGCCGATAGAACGCGATCAGGCTTTTTTCCCCGGACACCATCCCGATGGAATATCCTTTTTTCTCCTTTAAATCCACCTGGGACATGTCGAACACCTTGCCTGTGTTTTCTTTTTCAGAACTGTACAGGATCAGCCGCCCCGGCGTGGCCATGTATTTCGTTACGGCGCTGCCGCCCTCCGCCGCCTGGTCGGAGGAGATCATCTTGTCGTTGACGATCAGGTAGAGCACCGCGACGTTTTTCCGCTTCGAGCTGTTCAGGGACCTTGCCAGAAGATATTTGTATGTGCTTCCGTATTCCGGGAAGATATTGTTGATCCCATACCATACGGAACGCCCGTCGTTCCGAAGGATCTCTCCCATATGAGGCGACATGCTCTTAACCATCTGGGGCAGTTGCTGGACTCCCTGGTGGTAGACATCGCCGCCGCAGACGAGGTAGGAGGCGATCACGCCGGAATAGGAATAGCAGAGGCTGCTCAGGGACGCGTTGATCTGCTGTTCCTCCCTCGGGGTGCGCGGGTGGTCAAGGAGGTCGACGGTCCCGTTGTGATACAGCGTCATCGTCGCTTCCCGGTATTTTTCCGTGGAGCTGTCTATCTGGGTGGCGGCGGACGTCAGCGCCTCGAGCATATTGTCGCTGTAGCTCTTGTCCGCGTATCTCTGAAAAACGGAGTACGAAATCCCGATGAAAGCGATGAAGGGAACGATCACGAACAGGACAAAGCCGACCAGGATCAGGGAACGGATTCCGTACCTGCTGTAATGTATCCGCACCAGTTTCCTCATGCAACCCATCTCCCGCGGAAAATGTTTATCGCGAAGCTGTCTTCCGCATTTTTATCTTATCATCCGAATCTTTTGAAATCAACCATACGAAAGGAACATTGGCCCGGACGGCCGTGGGCGGAGCTCCGCGGCGCTCCCGCGAAGCGGCGTTCCGCCGACTCAACTTTTCTCTGTCCGCGTGCAAAAAACTCCTTGCGCAGCCGGGTATTTTGTCATTATAATATAATAAATTAATGTGACCCTGAAAATGAAAAGGGGAGCATGAAAGCGGGGCGGCCGACCGCCGCCCCGCACGGAAAGGACGTAGACTGATGACACGACAAGAAGCGGCCTCCCGCGCTGCGGCGCTCGTGGCCAAAATGACCGTCGCGGAGAAGATCTCCCAGCTTGTCAACGCCTCCGAGGCGGTCGACCGGCTGGGCGTGCACGCCTACAACTGGTGGAACGAGGCGCTGCACGGCGTGGCCCGCGCCGGAACCGCCACCGTGTTCCCGCAGGCGATCGGCATGGCGGCCTCGTTCGACGCCGCGCTGCTCGGGCGCGTGGCGGCGGCGATCGCCGACGAGGGGCGCGCCAAATACAACGAAAGCGTGCGGTCGGGCGACTACGGCATCTACCGCGGCCTGACCTACTGGTCCCCCAACGTGAATATTTTCCGCGACCCCCGCTGGGGGCGGGGGCAGGAAACCTACGGGGAGGACCCGTTCCTCACCGCCGCGATGGGGACGGCCTTCGTCAGGGGGCTGCAGGGGGACGGGCCGTTCCTGAAAGCCGCCGCCTGCGCCAAGCATTTCGCCGTCCACAGCGGCCCGGAGGCCCTCCGCCACGAATTCGACGCCAAAGTGGGCATGCAGGACCTGTGGGAAACCTACCTGCCCGCCTTCGAGGCGCTGGTCACCAAGGCGGGCGTGGAGAGCGTGATGGGCGCGTACAACCGCGTGAACGGCGAGCCCTGCTGCGCCCATTCCTACCTGCTGGAGCGCGTCCTGCGCGGAAAATGGAAGTTCGCCGGCCACGTCGTGTCCGACTGCGGCGCCATCACGGACATCCACGAGCACCACCACGTGACGAAAACCACGGCGGAGTCCGCCGCCCTGGCGCTGAAGCGCGGCTGCGACCTGAACTGCGGATCGGACTACTACGCGCTGACGGACGCCTGGGAGCAGGACATGGTGGAGGAGGCGGACATCGACCGCGCGGCCGTCCGCCTGTTCACCACCCGCTTCCTTCTGGGCGAGTTCGAGGAACACCGCCCCTTCGCGGACATCCCCTTCGACCGCGTGGACTGCGAGGAATACCGGGCGCTGAACCTCCGGATGGCGGAGGAATCGCTGGTGCTGCTGAAAAACGCGAACCACTTCCTGCCTCTGGGCGCCGGAGTCCGCCGCATCGCGGTGGTCGGCCCCAACGCCGATTCCCGCGCGGCCCTGCGGGGCAACTACTACGGCACGCCCTCCGAATCCTGCACAGTCCTGGAGGGCGTCCGGCGCGTGTTCCCCGAAGCGCGTCTGCTGTATGCGGAAGGCTCCGGGCTTGCCGCGGAGGAGGCCCCCAACGCCTGGTCCGGGCAGGGCAGCCTGCTGACCGACGCGGTTTCCGCCGCCCGCAACGCGGACGTCACCATCGCCTGCGTGGGGCTGGATGAATCGGTCGAGGGCGAGGAGAACGGCGCGGGCTTCAACGGCGACAGGTCCTCCCTGTTCCTGCCGAAACCCCAGCAGCGCCTCCTGGAAGCCCTCTGCGAGGCGACCGACAACCTGGTCGTCGCGGTGCTCTGCGGCGGCTCGATCGACATCGGGGAAAAGGCCCGCAGGCACAGCAAAGCCGTGCTGCAGGCCTGGTACCCCGGCGCGCGCGGCGGCGAGGCCGTGGCGGAGCTTCTGGCCGGGCGCTTCTCGCCCAGCGGCCGTCTTCCCGTGACCTTCTACCGCGGGGACGCGGAGCTGGGGGACTTCACGGATTACTCGATGGAGGGGCGGACGTACCGCTTCCTGAAGGAGCCGCCGCTCTATCCGTTCGGGTTCGGCCTGAGCTACACCTCGTTCGAGTATTCCCGCCTGACGGTGGAGCCGGACGAAACCGGATACCGCGTCTGCGTGGACGTGGCCAACACCGGCGGAAGGGACGGGCGGGAGATCGTGCAGGTCTACGCCCGCCTGACCGACAGCCGGTTCCGCACCCCGCGGTTCCAGCTCTGCGGCGTCCGGCCGGTCGATCTGAAGGCCGGCGCCTGCGCCCGGGTCACGGTAACCGTCCCCGTCTTCTGGCTTTCCGCCGTGGACGAGGCGGGCCGGCGCGTCCCGCCGGAGCACGCCGCGCTGTACGTCGGCGGGCATCAGCCGGACGGGCGCAGCCGGGAGCTGGGCTGCCCGGACTGCCTGAGCTGGGAGGGATAAAAAATGCTGTTGGGAATCGACATCGGAACGTCCGGAACGAAAACCGTTCTCTTCGACGACGCCGGGCGGCCCCTCGCCTCCCGCACCGCGGAGTACCCGCTCTACCAGCCGCAGAACGGCTGGGCGGAGCAGGACCCGGAGGACTGGTGGCGGGCGGCGGCCGAGGGGATCCGGGCGGTGCTGGCCGCCGTCCCCGAAGCGCGCCGGCAGATCCGGGGCGTCGGCCTGTCGGGCCAGATGCACGG
>DHAI01000027.1:5523-6733 GCA_002397355.1 Ruminococcaceae bacterium UBA4958
GGGAATGCGAGCAGATGAAGCGGGCGGTCGGCGAGCGGCGGCTGATCGAGATCTCCGCCAACCCGGCGACGACGGGCTTCACCGCGGCCAAGATCCTGTGGGTGCAGAACCACGAGCCGGAGCTTTACGCCCGCTGCGCGCACATCCTTCTGCCGAAGGATTACGTCCGCTTCCGCCTGACCGGGGAGTACGCCACCGAGGTGTCGGACGCCTCCGGCATGCAGCTGATGGACGTGGGGAAGCGGGCGTGGTCGCCGGAGCTGCTGGAGGCGTTCGGGATCGACTCCCGGCTGCTGGCGCGGCTCTACGAGTCCCCGGACGTCACCGGCACCGTCCACGCCCGGGCCGCGGAGGAAACCGGGCTGCCGGCGGGCGTCCCCGTCGTCGGCGGCGCGGGCGACAACCCCGCGGCGGCCGTCGGCACCGGCGTGGTGCGGCAGGGCGCCGCGTTCAACACCATCGGCTCTTCCGCCGTCATCTACGCGGTCACCGATGAGCTGAAGCTCGACCGGAAGGGGCGCGTCCACAGCCTGTGCGCCTCGGCGCCCGGTAAATGGACGGTGATGAGCTGCACCCAGGGCGCGGGCCTTTCGCTCAAATGGCTCCGCGACACCTGCTGCGCCCCGGAGGTGGAACAGGCCGCCCGCGAGGGCGTCGACCCCTACGCCGTGATGGACAGGCTGGCCGCCGGGGCGCCGGTCGGCGCGGACAAGCTCCTGTTCCTGCCCTACCTGATGGGCGAGCGGTCCCCGCACCCGGACCCGCTCTGCCGCGGCGTTTTCTTCGGCCTCTCCGCCCGGCACGGGCGGGGCAGCCTGATCCGCGCGGTAATGGAAGGCGTGGCCTATTCCCAGCGGGAATGCCTCGACGTGTTCCGGGAGATGGGCGTGCCGGTCGAGCGGATGACCGTCTGCGGCGGCGGCAGCCGCAGCCCGCTCTGGCGGCAGATGCTGGCCGACCTTTACGGCTGCCCCGTCCGCACGCTCCAAGCGGACGAGGGGGGCGCGCTGGGGGCGGCCCTGCTGGCCGGCGTCGGCGCCGGCGTGTACGGCTCCGTCGGGGAAGCCTGCGACGCGGTGGTGCGCTACCGCCCGCCGGTGAACCCCTCCGCCGACGCCCCCGCCTACGAGCCGTACTATAAGCTCTACCGGCGGCTTTACCCGCTGCTGAAAGACAGCTTCGCCGGCCTGGCGGCCATTCGCTGAGCGCC
>DHAI01000081.1:0-838 GCA_002397355.1 Ruminococcaceae bacterium UBA4958
TCTCGGAGCTGTTCCGCCGCCCGGCGGAGAAGGGGAGTTCCTTCTTCCTGGAAACCGTCCGCCTTCGGGGAGCGCAGAAAAAGATCCGTGATGCCGCCGCCGTCCTCCGCCAGACCGATCCGCCCGATCGGCGAATCCAAATACCACAGCTTTTTCATATCGAGGCGCCGTCCTCGCGGTACATGCCTTTCAGCAGGGCAATCTCGTTGGCGTACCCGTCCAGCTCGTTCGGCGTTTCGAGGTAAAAAGGCAGCCCGCGCAGCGCCGGGTGGTTGATGATGCCACGGAAAGCCTCCAGTCCAAGCGCGCCGCGTCCGATTTTCTGGTGGCGGTCCTTGTGGCTGCCAAGCGGGTTCATGCTGTCGTTCAAGTGGACGGCGCGCAGGCGGTCAAGACCGATCACGCGGTCGAATTCTTCCAGCACGCCGTCCAGATTGCCGGCAAGGTCGTAGCCCGCGTCGTTGACGTGGCAGGTGTCCAGGCAGACGCCCACAGGCAGGTCCCGTTCCACGAGATCCAGGATCGCGCGCAGCTCTTCGAACTTCCCGCCGATCTCGCTGCCTTTCCCGGCCATCGTTTCCAGCAGCACGGTTGTCCGCTGTTCCGGTTTCAGGATCGCGTTCAGCGTCTCCGCGATCTGCCGGATTCCGGTTTCAACGCCCTGGCCGACGTGGCTGCCGGGATGGAAGTTATACATGCTGCCCGGGATATTTTCCAGGCGGAACAGGTCGTCCGCCATGGTATTGCGGGCGAACTCCTGGATTTTCCCGTCTGCGGAGCAGGCGTTCAGCGTATAGGGCGCGTGCGCGAGAATGGGGAAAAAAGAATGCTCCGCGGC
>DHAI01000081.1:1079-1292 GCA_002397355.1 Ruminococcaceae bacterium UBA4958
GCGCCGATCCGCGTCGCCTGCTTCGCCATGGCGAGGTAACCTTTGGAGGCGGAGAGGTGGCAGCCGATTTTCATCATTCGTTTTACCGTCCTTTTATTTTGAAAGGCATCCGGAAAGGCAACCCGTTCCCGGGCGCGCACGCTTTACCGGATTTCCCGTTTCCTGCATCAGATTTTCGCGCGCTACGGCGAGCATCAGCTTGATGCGGTTTTC
>DHAI01000081.1:1459-5353 GCA_002397355.1 Ruminococcaceae bacterium UBA4958
TTGACGCGCGTGGCGCTCGGGTCGTAGTCGATGGGAACGATGTTGGATTTTTCGTCGATCGCTTTGACGCGGTGGATCATCCCTTTGCCGCAGATGTGGTTCGGCAGGCAGCCGAACGGCTGGGCGCAGACGATGTTTTCATAGCCGGACTCGGAAAGCTCCAGCATTTCGGCCGTGAGCAGCCATCCTTCCCCCATTTTGTCGCCGTAGCCGATCACGCCGCGGATCAGGCTCTTGATATGCGCGTACGGTTCCGGCGCCTGATAGCGCGGAACGCTCCGGATGGCCGCGATCAGCGTGTTCTGCATGCTCAGCAGATAATCCATCAGCAGCTTTACAACAAAGTACTTCGCCGGACTTCCGCCGTAGAGCTTGATATCCTCCAAGCGGTTGTCAACCTTGAAGAGCGCAAAATCCATCAGGCCGGGCACGTTGACCTCGCAGTCTTGCCGGCGCAGAAAATCCTCCAGGTGGTTGTTCCCGAGCGGCGAGTATTTCACATAGATCTCGCCCACGATGCCGACCTTGACCTTGGGCGTTTTCCGGATTTCAACGGAGCCGAAGTCCCTTGCGATCCGGAACAGCACCTGTTTCTGCTGTTTCCGGCCCATGGCCTTGCCGTGGTTGAACTGATCCGTCAGGTATTCGATCCATTTTTCAACTTTTTTATCGCTCTCGCCCTTATGCACCTCGTAGGCTTCCGTCTGGTTGCGAAGCAGCATCAGCGCGTCGCCGTAAACCAGCGCGGCGATAAATTTCCGCAACATCGGCAGTGTGACGTGGAACCCGGGGTTGTGCTCCAGAAAAGAAAGGTTGAGCGAAACCACGGGGACCTGTTCCAAACCGGCCTTTTTCAACGCCTTGCGCAGCAGATGAATGTAGTTGGAGGCGCGGCAGCCGCCGCCCGTCTGCGTAATGACGAGGGCCGTTTTGTTCACGTCGTATTTTCCGGAATGCAGCGCGTCGATAAACTGGCCGATCACCAGCAGGGCGGGGTAGCAGGTGTCGTTGTGGACGTATTTCAGGCCCTCCTGCACCACGTTCGGTCCGCAGTTGTCGAGCAGCTCGAAATGATAGCCGCAGTTTTTCAGCACGTTGATGAACAGATGGAAATGAATCGGCGCCATGGTGGGGGCAAGAATCGTGTATTCCCGCTTCATTTCCCGGGTGAACAGCAGACGGCCGTTTTTCGTATATTTCAGCTTTGCCAAGGCGGACACCTCATTCCTCAAGGGCGGCGAACAGGCTGCGAAGCCTGATTTTCACCGCGCCCAGGTTCGTGATCTCATCGATCTTGACCTGGGTGTAGATCTTATTGTGTTCTTCCAGAATGCGCCTCACCTCGTCGGTTGTGATGGCGTCCACGCCGCAGCCGAACGAGACGAGCTGCACCAGGTTCATGTCCGGCTTGTCGGCGATGTATTCGGCGGCGGCGTACATCCGCGCATGATACGTCCACTGGTTGAGGACTTTGGTCGGGAAGCGCTTCATCTTCCAGCTCACGGCGTCTTCCGAGATGACCGCGGCCCCGAGGCTGGTGATCAGCTTGTCGATGCCGTGATTGATCTCCGGGTCCAGGTGGTATGGCCTGCCGCACAGCACGATGATGGGCATTTTGCGTTTCCGGGCCTCCGCGATGATCTCGCCGCCTTTCGCGCGGACTTTCCCCAAATATTCGCGATAGGCCGCGTAAGCGGCGGCAGCCGCCCTGCGCACCTCATGGAAAGTGACGCCGGGGAAGCGCTTTTGCAGGTTGGCGGTCATCTTGCGGGGAAAATCGTACCGGCGGTGGATGCCGACGTAGTCGTGCATAAAATTGCAGCTGTCCAGGCAGCGCATATTCGCGCTGATAACCTCCGGGTAATACGCCACGACCGGGCAGTTGTAATGGTTGTCTCCCAGGTGCTCGTCGAAATTATACGACAGGCACGGATAGAAAATATTTTTGATCCCCTCGTCGACCAACGCCTGCACATGGCCGTGCATCAATTTTGCGGGGAAACAGACCGTGTCGGACGGGATGGTCGCCTGGCCGTTCAGATACAGTTCCCGGCTTGAAAGGGGGGAGAGAACGACCTCAAAGCCGAGGGATGTGAAGAAAGCGTGCCAGAACGGAAGCAGTTCGTACATGTTCAGCCCCATCGGGATGCCGAGCTTTCCGCGCGGGCCCGGAACGGGGCGGAAGGAGCGCAGCAGGCTCAGCTTATAGTCGTACAGGTTGAGCGCCGTGCCCAAGGAGCGCTTCGTCACCGGCTTTTCACAGCGGTTGCCGCCGATGAAGCGCCGTTTTCCACCGAAAATGTTGATGGTCAGGCGGCAGTGGTTGCTGCACAGGCCGCAGTTTGTGACGCGCACTTCATGCTTGAAGTGTTCCAATTCGTCCCTTCCGACGAGCGTGCTTTTGCCTGTGGAGCGTTTTTGAGCGTAAAGGGCGGCGCCGTAAGCGCCCATCAGGCCGGAAATATCCGGACGGGTGACCTCCACGCCAAGCTCTTTTTCAAAGACGCGCAGCACCGCGTCGTTTAAAAACGTGCCGCCCTGCACCACGATGTTTCGGCCAAGTTCCGCGGCGTTCGGCACGCGGATGACTTTGTAGATTGCGTTTTTCACCACGCTGACGGAAAGGCCCGCGCTGATGTCTTCCGTCGTGGCGCCGTCCTTCTGGGCCTGCTTCACCTGCGAGTTCATGAAAACCGTGCAGCGGGAACCGAGGTCTACGGGGTGTTCCGCGAAAAGGCCGAGCTTTGCGAAGTCCTCGATTTTGTACCCGAGCGTGTTGGCGAAGGTCTGCAGGAAGGAGCCGCACCCGGACGAGCACGCCTCGTTGAGGAAGATATTGTCGATGGCGCCGTTGCGGATCTTGAAGCATTTTATATCCTGCCCGCCGATGTCGATCACGAAATCCACGTTCGGACGGAAGCGCTTTGCGGCGGTAAAGTGCGCGATCGTTTCCACGATGCCGTTGTCGATGCCGAAAGCGTTTTTCAAAAGCTCCTCTCCGTAGCCGGTCACGGCGCTGCTCTCGATCGTGATTTTGGGGTATCTGCGGTACAGGTCCAGCAGGTATTCCTGCACGATCGGGACCGGGTTGCCGGAATTGCCGCGGTAAAAAGAGCTGAGAATTTCGCCGCCTTTTCCGAGAAGCACGGCTTTCACGGTCGTCGAGCCGGCGTCCACGCCGAGAAAAGCGCTGCCGGCGTAAGTAAGAATATTGCCGCGCGGCGCTTTGCACTGTGCGTGCCGGCGGCAAAAGTCATCGTATTCCACGCGGCTGCGGAAGAGGGGCGGAATGGAGAGAAAGTTGCCGGTGCAGCCGTACTTTTTCACGCTTTCCAGCGCTTCGTCGAGGTCGGTTTCCTCGGCGCTGCAGTAAGCCGCGCCGAGCGCGACAAAATAGAGGGAGTCCTCGGGGCACACGCCGGTCACCTTCAGCGCGCGGTCAAAGCTTGCGCGCAGTTCCGAAAGAAACGTCAGGGGCCCGCCCAGGTACAGAACCTTTCCCTTGATCGGGCGGCCCTGCGCCAATCCGGCGATGGTCTGGTTGGCCACGGCCGCGAAGATGCTCGCGGAGATGTCCGTTTTGCGCGCACCCTGGTTCAGCAGGGGCTGCACGTCCGATTTTGCAAAAACGCCGCAACGGGACGCGATGGTGTAGATCTTCTCATATTGTCCTGCGAGGGTGTTCATCTCGTCGAGCGAGACATTCAGCAGCGTGGCCATCTGGTCGATAAAGGCGCCGGTGCCGCCTGCGCAGGAGCCGTTCATGCGCACCTCGGTTCCGCCCGTGAGAAACAGGATCTTCGCGTCTTCGCCGCCAAGCTCGATGATCACGTCGGTGTCGGGAACCAGCCGCCCGACCGCGATGCGGGTGGCGTAAACTTCCTGGACGAAGGG
>DHAI01000081.1:5562-5962 GCA_002397355.1 Ruminococcaceae bacterium UBA4958
ACTTCGCGTTTGATTTTCGCAAGGATTTTCGCGATCTTTTCCGTAATCCTCGAGTAGTGGCGCTCATAGGAACGATACAGGATCTTGCCCGTTTCGTCCGTGACGATACATTTTATTGTGGTAGAGCCGACATCCAAACCAACTTTCATTCCGGTACCTGCAATTCTAGTTGAGATAAATATTCTAAACAATTTATTGTACGGCTTTTTCCGGAAGGTTGTCAAGTGCCGGAAAATCCAATTTTAACCGGCAGAGGCCGCCGCGCCTGCCCATGCGCCGTGAGAAGAAATTTGATGGAACTTGTCAACCTGCCGGAATTGTAGTATAATCATCTGCGACACAAACGGTAAATAACTGGGAGGCTGCAACATATGTCTGGCCATTCGAAATGGAATAATAT
>DHAI01000071.1:0-149 GCA_002397355.1 Ruminococcaceae bacterium UBA4958
AGCGTTTCCAGCAGGCGGCAGGCCAGCAGCTCGCGGTCGACGACCTCGTCCCGGATCGCACCGGTAAACGCCAGGCGCTCGCCCATCGCGTTGTCCGTGATCTTCGGCCAGAGAACGCCCGGCGTGTCGAGCAGCTCGAAGCGCTTCCC
>DHAI01000071.1:402-2182 GCA_002397355.1 Ruminococcaceae bacterium UBA4958
CGGTTGATCAGCGAGCTTTTGCCAACGTTCGGAATCCCGACGACCATAATGCGGATCTTTCGGCCCGCCATGCCTCTCGCGCGCCATGCCGCCATTTTTTCGCTCAGCAGATCTTCGATCTGCGGCAGAAGAGAGGGAACCCCTTTCCCCGTCTTGCAGTCCGCCGCCACGGCAGGAAGGCCGCGGGAACGGAAGGACGCGATCCAGCGCGCGGTTTCAGCCGCGTCCGCGAGATCGCTGCGGTTCATCAGCAGCACGCGCGGGCGATCACCGATCATCCGCCCGAGGTCCGGGTTGCGGCTGCTGACGGGAATGCGGGCGTCGAGGATCTCCACCACGGCGTCCGCAAGCCTCATATTCTTTTCGATTTCACGGTCCGTCCGGGCCATATGGCCCGGGAACCACTGGATTGCACGCTGCTCCATTCCCGATCCCCGACTATCCGCAAATATCATCTGCTGGAAAATCCCCGGAACGGCTTCAGCAGGAAGCTAACCTTTCCCACAAGATAGCGCGCGTCGACTAGGCCCACTTCCTCGAAGCGGCTGTCTTCGGAAACGGTGCGGTTGTCCCCCAGGACGAACACCTTTCCCTCCGGCACGGTCAGCGGAAACTCGGTCGTCCGCCGCTGCGTGATGCCATTCTTAATATATGCGGACTCGTCAAGCTCCTTTCCATCCACGATGACGACCCCTTTCGCGGAGTCGATGTCCACCCTTTGGCCCTCCGTCGCAACCACGCGTTTGATCAGCCGCGTCTTCGGGCTCAGGTTCGTACCGGCGGCATCGATCACGACCACGTCGCCGCACCGGAAACTGCGGTCCACGCAGTTGACAAAGACGCGGTACCCCTCGTAGTAGTTGGGCTCCATGGAAGAACCCAGCACCACCACGTTCAGGCGAAACAGAAAAACAAAGACGACCATCACCGCGATCAGCGCGGAAATAAGCGCTTCCACCCATTCGTAGCAGCCCGCGGCAAGGCCGCCCTTCACCGCATGGGACGCACCGGCACCGGAATCCGCCATTGTGGATTACCACCTTCCAAAAGGTCGAAAAGCCTGCGGGCGCAGGCGCGACGGTAGCAAAAAAGGGACAATTCCTGTCCCTTTCCGCACAACCGCTTCCGGCTGAATTCAACGAACCTGCTCTTTGACCTTGGCAGCTTTGCCGACTCTGCCGCGCAGGAAATAAAGCTTTGCCCTGCGGACGTTTCCCTTGCGGGTTACCGTAACGGCCTTCACGTTCGGGGAGTGGATGGGGAACACCCGCTCCACACCCACGCCGTAGGAAAGGCGGCGCACGGTAAACGTCTCGCTGATGCCGCTGCCTTTCCGGGCGATAACGGTGCCTTCAAACGCCTGGATCCTTTCGTGGTCTCCCTCGCGGATATTGACGTCGACGCGGACGGTATCGCCGATCTCGAAATCGGGGAGCTTGTCTTTCGCGCACCCCTGCGCAATTGTTTTCAACGCGTCCATATTAAATGAATTCTCCTTCCTGAATTCAGGCATTCATGCGCTGCGGCAGAGGAATGCCAGCTTTGGCCCTGGAATCAAGGCCAAACCCCACCGGCGCCGGCCGGCGGACTCCAATACGTTCTTAGTTTACCACAAGAGCCATAGGGATGCAACTTATTTTTTATTTTCCGCCGGGGGACATGCGCGCATCCGGCCCGGCCGGGCAAAAAACGCATTTTCCCGCCTTGACAGGCGCGGCGCGACACGATATAATAGCAAAAGCGTCCGCAACACATAGGGGCATAGCTCAGTTGGTAGAGC
>DHAI01000071.1:2345-4842 GCA_002397355.1 Ruminococcaceae bacterium UBA4958
AGTCCTTCTGCCCCTGCCAGTGGCGAGTCGCCGCGGACAATTCGCGCCCACAGCTTTGCGGGCGCGTTTTTCTTTGCGCCCGCGCCGCGGTCTGCATCGAAATGGAGTGAACTGCACCTTGAAAGCCCATGGGAACCGGTGATTCCGGATTCCCGCGGGCTTTTTTATTTGCTTCGCCGTCTTTCACCGCGGGCGAAAAAATGGTCGGGCATATCGCGGCGTTCCGCTGCGCGCTCCCGCTTTTCAATCCGCCAAGGAATGGCGCTCATGCACCTTTGCCAGGGCTTCCTGATCCGCCACGACCGTCACGTTCGGATGGAGCTGGAGAATGGACGCGGGCACCGCCGGCGTGACCGGGCCGTAAAGGACTTTTTCAAGGATCTCCGCCTTCTTCGCGCCGTTGACGACGAGCAGGATCTTCTTCGCCTGCATGATGGCCTTGATGCCCATGGTGATGGCGTATTTCGGCACCTCGTCCGCGCTTTGGAAGAAGCGGGCGTTATCGTCGATCGTCTTCTGTTTGAGCGCGACGCGGTGCGTCATCTTGTCGAAGCTCTCGTTCGGCTCGTTGAAGCCGATGTGTCCCGTTGCGCCGAGGCCCAGAAGCTGCAGGTCGATGCCGCCCAGACCGGCGATCAGCCTGTCGTAGTTCCTGCACGTCGCCTCCACGTCGGCGGACATGCCGTCCGGGATGTGGATGTTTTCCGGCTTTACGTTGATGCTGTCGAAAAAGTTGTGGTGCATGTAATAATGATAGCTCTGGGGATTCTGGGGCGGAAGGCTGCAGTATTCGTCCAGATTCACCGTTTTCATTTCGGAAAAATCGACGTCTCCCTTATGGTACCAGTCGATCAACTGGCGGTAAATTCCCAGCGGAGTGGCCCCCGTGGCGAGGCCCATCACGCTGCGCGGAAAAAGGATCAGCTGGGCCGAAAGGATATTCGCCGCCTTGCGGCTCATGCCGTCGTAATTGACCGCTTCAATGAGTTTCATTTTTCATCCTCCAATGTTTCCAGATCACAGCCTGCCAAACGGCGTCCGGGCCGAAAGCGGGATCAGGCCCGGAACACGATCCGCCCGTTTTCAATCACATAACGGAGATTGAAATCCGGATCGAGAACGGTAAAGTCGGCGCGCTTGCCGACCGCGATGCTGCCGACCTCACGGTCCGCGCCGATCTCCCTGGCCGGATTGATCGTTGCCGATTTGATCACCTGGCGGACCGGCACGCCGAATCCGACCAGGTTTTTCACCTCCGCGCCCAGGTTCGTGGTGGACCCGGCAATGGTTCCGTCCGGGAGCAGGGCGTGGCCGTCCCGCACGCGGACCATCTGGTCGCCCAGATCGAAATCGCCGTCCGCGAGTCCGGCGGCCCGCATTGAATCGCTGATGACGACCGTGCGGTCTTCCCCCAGGGCGCGGAACGCGACGCGCAGGACGGCCGGGTGGATGTGAAATCCGTCGCAGATGATTTCCGCCGCGACGCCGCCGCTGTCGAACACGGCACCGACAGCGCCCGGGGCGCGGTGGCTCAGGCCCGTCATCGCGTTGAACAGGTGCGTCACATGCGTCACGCCCAGCGAAAAGGCGCGCTTGGCCTGGTCGTAGTCCGCCGTGCTGTGCGCGAAAGACACCCGGCAGTATCCGCGCACTTCCCGAATGAATTCGTCCGCGCCCTCGACCTCGGGCGCGATATCGACCAGCTTGATGATGCCGCCGGACCGCTCGTACATCCTGCGGAACAACCCGGCGTCCGGCTTGCGGATGTACTCGCTCTTCTGCGCGCCGGCACGCCGCGGGGAGATGAACGGCCCTTCCAGGTCCACGCCGCGGACGGCCGCGCCCTCCGGAGGGCGCTCCACGCAGTCCCGCGCCGCCGCGAGCGCTTTCATAATCGTTTCTTCCGGCAGCGTCGTCGTCGTCGGGCAGAAAGAGGTCACCCCGTTTGTCACCAGATGGGCCGCCATCGCGGAGATCGCCTCCCGCGTCCCGTCGCCGGTATCGGCTCCCGCGCACCCGTGGATATGGATGTCGATGAATCCCGGCGCCACAAGCAGGCCGGAAACATCCAGACTCTCCCCCCCGCCGAGGTCCGGCCCGATCTCCGCAATCCTTCCGTTCCGGACGGAGACGTCGGTCTTTTTCAGATCAAAGTTTTCGTCAAAGACCTTTCCGTTTTTTACAATCATTTTTCCATTCACCCATCCTTTTTCCCTTTTTATTTTGAGAGAGGCGCGACAGTCCGCCTGAAACTTATCTTCCATGCAATGATACCACGCGCGCCGCCCGATGTAAACCAATCGCCGGATGTTTCCCCGCAACGCCGGAAAACGCTTCCCCCGCCCGGAAAGCGTTCCGCCGCGGTGTGAAAGCAGGCACAAATTTTCGGCGTAAATTTGCAAAAGGGCTTGAAATCCAACCGAAAATGTGTTATTTTAAGAAAGCTGTTTCGTTCCAAGTCCTCTATGGGGTATTAGCTCAGCTGGGAGCGCAGAGC
>DHAI01000080.1:0-146 GCA_002397355.1 Ruminococcaceae bacterium UBA4958
ATATAGACGGCGTCCGCGCCGAGGGCGACGGCCTTCACGACGTCGGCCGAGCTGCGGATGCTTCCGCCGACGACGAGCGAAACGTTGTTGCGGATCTTCTCCTCGCGCAGGCGGGTGTCCACCGCGGCGAGCGCCAGCTCGATGGG
>DHAI01000080.1:377-4340 GCA_002397355.1 Ruminococcaceae bacterium UBA4958
CCGTCGATGGCGATGATGTCGGCGCCGCTGCGGGCGATGCCGCTCGCGATGGCCGCCACGTTGTGCACCGCGGCGATCTTCACGATGACGGGCTTCGTGTAGTTGGTCGCCTCTTTGAGCGAGTACACGAGCTGCCGCAGGTCCTCGATGGAATAGATGTCGTGGTGCGGGGCGGGGGAGATGGCGTCGCTTCCCTCGGGGATCATGCGCGTGCGCGAGACGTCGCCGACGATTTTCGCGCCCGGCAGGTGGCCGCCGATGCCGGGCTTCGCGCCCTGGCCGATCTTGATCTCGATGGCCGCGCCGGCCTCGAGGTATTTCTGGTGCACGCCGAAACGCCCCGACGCAACCTGGACGATCGTGTTGGAACCGTATTTGTAAAAATCCTCGTGCAGGCCGCCCTCGCCGGTGTTGTAGTATGTCCCGAGCGCCTGCGCCGCGCGGGCGAGGCTCTCGTGCGCGTTGTAGCTGATGGAGCCGTAGCTCATGGCCGAGAACATGATGGGAACCTCGAGCCTGAGCTGCGGCGGAAGATTGTCCGTGAGGATCTCGCCGTCCGGCCCGCGGCGCAGCTCCGCCGGTTTCTTGCCGAGGAACGTGCGCGTCTCCATCGGCTCGCGCAGCGGGTCGATGGACGGGTTCGTCACCTGAGAGGCGTTGAGCAGCATCCTGTCCCAGTAGATCGGGTATTTTTTCGGGTTGCCCATGGAGGAGAGCAGCATGCCGCCCGTCTCCGCCTGGCGGTAGATCTCGGTGATGGCGGAGCAGTCCCACTGGCCGTTGAGCTTGAACGTATCGGGATTCTTTACGATCTTCAGCGCGCGGGTGGGGCAAAGCGAGACGCAGCGGTGGCAGTTCACGCATTTGGATTCGTCGCTTCTCATCTTGCCGGTTTCCGGGTCGAAGGAATGCACCTCGTTGGCGCACTGCCGCTCGCACACGCGGCAGGCGATGCAGCGCTGCGGGTCGCGGACCACGTCGTACTCCGGAACGATGTAATTGATCGCCATTACGCCCGCACCCCCTTGTTCAGCCCGACGATGACCGGTTCGCCGCCGCGCGGGGACCAGAGCCGGTCGAGGCTCGGCTGGATGGTGCGGATGGCGCACTCCTCGCTGGCGACGTAAACGGTGTCCCCGCGCTCGCCCACGACCATGCTGCGCAGCTTGCAGCGGTCGTTCAGCGCCATCATGCCGCCCGTGTAGCCCACCAGGATGGAGAACGGCCCCGTGATGAGCAGGCTGGAGAACACGTTCCGCAGATAAGTGTAGTGGCGGCGCCGCGGCTCCGGCATGGTCTCTATCTCTTCCCAGAAGGGCGCGGCCACCACGTCGGCCACCTCCTTCATCGTCAGGCGGCGCCTGCGGTTCAGGTAGTCGATAATATAGGTAATGACCTCGGTGTCGGTCAGAAGCGTGCAGCTGTAGCCGAACATCTCGATGAAGCGCCGGTTCGCGTCATAGGAGGAAATCTCCCCGTTGTGCACGACGGAATAGTCCAGCAGCGCGAACGGATGCGCGCCGCCCCACCACCCCGGGGTATTCGTGGGGTAGCGGCCGTGCGCCGTCCAGCAATAGCCCTCGTAGTCCTCCAGCCGGTAAAAGCGCCCCACGTCTTCCGGAAAGCCGACGCCCTTGAAGACGCCCATGTTCTTGCCGCTGCTGAACACGTAGGCGCCGCGCACCTCGGTGTTCACCTTCATCACGAAGCGGGCGACGTATTCGCGCTCGTCGAGATGGGTGTCCTCCAGGTTCTTTCGGTACGGCAGGCCGAAGTAGCGCCAGACGGCCGGCTCGTCCGTGATCTCCGAGATCCGGCGGGTGGGGATCTTTTCCGCCTCGTTCACGTCGAAAGCGGAGAAGATGAGGTTTTCGCATTCGTCCTTGGAACGCGCGCCGTCGTAAAAAACATGCAGCGCGTAGAGCTCCTTCTGCCTGGGATAGATGCCGTAGGCCGCAAAGCCGCCGCCCAGGCCGTTCGAGCGGTCGTGCATCGGCGCGATGGAGCGCACGATGGTGTCGCCGGAAAACTTCCCGCCGCTGCGCGAAAAAATGCCCGAAATGGCGCAGCCGGAGGGAATGCGCGTTTGTCCTTCGTATTGCATCAGGTAACAGGCCTCCCTGCAAGGATCGCATCCGGAAAGAGCCGCCCGTCCGCCGCGCGCGATCCGCCGGGAGAGCGGTCGGCTTTTATTTCGATGCCTTTTTAGCATAGTTCCATTCCGGGAAAAAGTCAAGAAGTTTTTTGAATTTCTTATTTTTGCATCCTGCATTATTGTCAATAAAATATAGAAATAAAGCGCTTTCCGCGGGGAAAATGCAATACATCGCTCAACTTACTGCGCCTTTCGGCTATGCCCTTGACAGTTTCCCGGCGCGGCCATATAATATGATCATTACAGCAAAGATGTTGTAAGGCGTTGAATCGTCCTTGCGGCATCTTTTTCTTTTTTATTTTCGGTATTCAGATTTGAAGAGCAGGGAGAGGATTCATGATGAGCAAGGTTCCGGAAATGTTCGGCAGCCTGGTATTCAACGACACGGTGATGCAGGAGCGGCTGCCGAAGGCGACCTACAGGGCGCTGCGGGAGACGCGCGAGCACGGCAAGCCGCTGGAGCCGAAGGTGGCGGACGTCGTTGCGAACGCGATGAAGGAGTGGGCGCTGGAGAAAGGCGCCACCCATTATACCCACTGGTTCCAGCCGATGACCGGCATCACCGCCGAGAAGCACGACAGCTTCATCACCCCCGTCCCGGGCGGGAAGGTGCTGATGGAGTTTTCCGGCAAAGAGCTGATCAAGGGGGAGCCCGACGCCTCCAGCTTCCCCTCCGGCGGCCTGCGCGCCACGTTTGAGGCGAGGGGCTACACCGCCTGGGACCCCACGAGCGACGCGTTCATCAAAGGCAACTCCCTCTGCATCCCGACGGCGTTCTGCTCCTACGGCGGCGAAGCGCTGGACAAGAAAACCCCTCTGCTGCGCTCCATGGACGCCATCAACAAGCAGGCGCTGCGCATCCTGCGCCTGTTCGGCAACACGGACGCCAGGCGCGTCATCACAACCGTCGGGCCGGAGCAGGAATATTTTCTCATCGACAAGGCCATGTATGAAAAGCGGAAGGACCTTGTCTACACGGGCCGCACCCTGTTCGGCGCGAAGCCGCCGAAGGGCCAGGAGATGGAGGACCATTACTTCGGCGTCATCAAGCCGCGCGTGGCCTCTTTCATGCGGGACCTGAACGACGAGCTGTGGAAGCTCGGCATCCTCGCGAAGACGGAGCACAACGAGGTCGCCCCTTCGCAGCATGAGCTCGCGCCGATCTTCACCACAAGCAACATCGCGACGGACCACAACCAGCTTGTGATGGAGATGATGAAAAAGGTGGCCACGCGCCACGGGCTGACCTGCCTGTTGCATGAAAAGCCGTTTGCCGGCATCAACGGCAGCGGCAAGCACAACAACTGGAGCATTTCGACCGACACGGGCGAAAACCTTCTGGAGCCGGGCGAATCCCCCTGCCAGAACGCGCAGTTCCTGCTCTTTCTCACCGCCGTCATCAAGGCCGTGGACGAACACCAGGATCTGCTGCGCATTTCCGTCGCGAGCGCCGGCAACGATCACCGCCTGGGCGCGAACGAGGCCCCGCCGGCCATCATCTCGATGTTCCTCGGCGACGAGCTGACGGGCGTCCTGGAGTCCATCGAAGACGGAAAGCCCTACGAGCAGAAGGACAGCGCTTTCATGGAGGTCGGCACGGACGTCCTGCCGCGTTTCCCCCGCGACACGACCGACCGCAACCGCACCTCGCCGTTCGCTTTCACCGGAAACAAGTTCGAGTTCCGCAGCGTGGGCTCCACCGCCTCCATCGCCTGCCCGAACATGATGCTGAACACCATTGTGGCCGACGAGCTGTGCCAGTTCGCCGACGTTCTGGAAAAAGCGGACGACTTCAAGGCCGCGCTCAA
>DHAI01000080.1:4556-5879 GCA_002397355.1 Ruminococcaceae bacterium UBA4958
AGGCGCGGCCTTCTGAACCTGCCCAGCGCGGTGGACGCGCTGCCGTACTATATTTCGGAGGAAAACGTCGCCCTGCTGGAGAAGCACGGCGTCCTCAGCCGCGCCGAAGTCCACGCGCGCTACGGCATCGAGCTGGAAAACTACTACAAGCAGATCCACATCGAGGCGCTCACGATGCTGGACATGATCAAAAAAGACATCCTGCCCGCCGCCGCCGCCTACTGCAGGGATCTGGCGGAAACGGCCCTGCGCAAAAAGCAGCTCGGCCTGGAGCCAGGATTTGAACGGGATATCCTGGAAAAAATCTCTTCGCGCGCCGACCGCCTGTACGCGGAGATGGAAAGGCTGGAAGCCGACGTGGACGGAGCGCCGCAGTCGGCCGACGCGCTGGAGATAGCGAAATACTACCGCAGCGTCATCTTCACTCAGATGGAGGAAACCCGCAAGCCGGCCGACGCCATCGAATCCCTTGTCGGCTCGAAATACTGGCCTTACCCCACCTACGGCGCGCTGCTGTTCAGCGTCGTCTGACCGGCGGAAAAGCCGGAAACGGCAAAAGTAAAGGGGAACGCCGCGGAATCTTCATTCCGCGGCGTTCCCCTTTTTGCTTTTCAGCCCGTCAGGCGGGTTCCGTTTCATCCGCGCCCGCTTTGGCCCTCACTTCACGCGCGCGACGAACTGCCTCGGTCCGCCGTTGATATAGATCCCGGTTTCGCTCCCCGCGTTTCCGATCGGCACGAAGTAGTAGTAGTGCCGGTCGCCGTCGTCGTACCGGTGCAGCACGGTCATGACGTCCGACGTGCCGGCGACGATCCTCGGCCTGCCCTTGCAGGTGACGAGCGCCTGGTACGCCGCCCCGCGCGCGATCTCGACGGTGCCGGACGTGTCGCAGGTGTAGGGCGGAACGGCAACGGACGCGCCGAAGATCTTGAAGGCCGTGTCCGTGTCCACGGGGCCGCTGATTCCCGGCACCGCCCCCGCGCTGCCGGTCTGCTGCACCGCGCACGGGATATCCGGTCCGCCGGTGTAGTCCGCGAGCCAGATGTCCCACGCCCGGAGCGTCGCCGCGGCGAAAACGTTGCGGCGGTAATCGTTGTTCATGTAGAGCACCGCGCTCCAGCCGTCGTCCTTCGCCGCGTTCAGGAAGGCGTTGGCCATGTCGTTGATGAGCGCGGTCGTCGGCGCCGCGCCGTGGATGGACTGGTAGTAGTTGTAACTGTCGTACTCGTAGTCGTAGGCCGCAAATTTGATGTTTTTGCGGTACGGCCCGACGATCTGCCGGCAGACGGCCCATTCTTTCAATGCGTCCTGCACACTGTCCGC
>DHAI01000080.1:6100-6824 GCA_002397355.1 Ruminococcaceae bacterium UBA4958
ATATTGGCGATGAACGCCGTGTCCTGCTGCGAGGCGTCGTTGCCGTAGCCCGCGCGGATCACCGCGCCTTTCACGCCGGAAGCCGCTACCTTGCGCCAGTCAATCGGCGTGTGGCAGTTGTGCGCGCTGACGTCGATCCAGTTTTCAGCCATTAAGATACCCTGCCTTTCGCAGCGTTTCGCGCTCCGCGGCAACCTCCGCCGCGCACGACCGCGCGATCTCCCGCGCCTCCTCGGCGCCGACGCCCTCGGCTGCCGCCGCCTGCTCCGGCGTCTCGCCGTAGGCGAGCGCCTTGACGATCTCCATTTTTCGCTGGTCAGTCATCGTGTTTCACACTCCCCTCCATCATACCGGCCGGTCGTCCGGCCTGTTACAGTTCCGTCGTTAATCCGCATGAAAGAGGCCGCCCCGTCAGGGACGACCAGGCGGGTGTGGTCACGCCGTGGCCGGCGCGCCGGCCCCCTCGGTGATCCGTTTGTATTCCCCTGCGGTAATCCAGCCGAACGCGACCGCGTTCTTCAGGTTCTCCGCCGGGAGCTTCCCCGAATCGTAGAGCCGTTTCAACGTCCGGTACAATTCATTTCACCCCCAGTGCGGCCAGCGTCAGCGCGTCGATCTCAGCCTGCTGTGTCTGCTGCCGCGTTTCGAGATAGTTGCGCCGGCACAGCGTCAGGCAAAGCCTGTCCTCCGCCCGCTCCGGCGCGGCGTCCGTGGCCGCGGCCGT
>DHAI01000080.1:7062-7790 GCA_002397355.1 Ruminococcaceae bacterium UBA4958
ACAGCGTTTCGAGGTTGCCCGGTTCGGCGGAGAGCGCGTCCAGCACGTCGAACGCGATCCTGTCTTTGGCGACCTGGATCTCGAGGCTGTCCCGGCTCGCGCCCTGAAAATAGACGCTGCCGCCGTTGACGGCCAGCACGTCGAGCGAGGTGCCCCCGTCGTCTGAAAATTTCAACTGCATCCGCAAACCCTCCCTAGATTTCCAATTCTCCGCCGGCCGTGAGGTCCTGGCCGCCGATGATCATCCGGCCAGACAGCATGGTGAGCAGCAGGCCGGGGTCCGAGACGCTGAATTTCCCCGCGACCGCGTCCGCTGTATGCTGTGCGGAAGTATACGCTACGCTGCCGCCGCCGGAAGCGTTATACCACTGCCCTGAATACGACGGCTCCAGCTTAGCGCCTCCATAGCAGAAGGTCATCGTGGCCGTAAAAGACTGTTGATTCGTGGAATAGGAGACGAGGTAACAGCCGACCTTGGTGCCTGCCGGGAATACGACCGGTTCCGCAAAGCTCCATGTGACATTGAACTGCGATTGACCGTCGCTTTGGGGCGACCAGACGTCGCCCGCTTTCCCGTAGACGGCGGGGTAGGCCGGATCGGAGGCGCCGGTGTAGGACACCGTTGCGCTGTATATCTTCCGGTTTACGCCGTCCCGCGCGGCGAAGATGCTTTTCAGCTTCCGGTTGACGCCTCCGGCCGAAGCGTACCAGCTCTTCGGCACGCGGTT